>NZ_JBTXLR010000002.1:0-279113 GCF_054871685.1 Myroides sp. LJL116 | reverse complement strand
ACAAAAAAACTGAAAATATATTTTTCCAATGTCTGAGCTTCGCATATTTAGAAAAATACCGAAAATCACACAGAAGTAAAATGCAAAAAAATAGGGCTGTCTCTTTTTCTTTAGAGACAGCCCCTTTTTTGTTTTTAAGGCATATTTTATTTTGTCTTTAGATAGGGTATGTAGTTAAAGATGCGTACTGCCAAGTGCTTGTTTTTGCTTATTTGGAAGCGTTCTTCTATTTATTCTAAGGTATATTTACTAACTTTACTGCTATTAATGTAAAGTAGAAAAGCATGGATTTCATTTATCAAGATCCGTATCCCATTTCAAAGGACGATACTAAGTATAAGAAAATTTCATCCGATTTTGTAAAGGTTGAAAAATTAGGAGACCGCGAAATTTTAGTAGTTGATCCTAAAGGAATCGAATTAATAGCTGAAGTTGCAATGACAGATGTTTCTTTTATGTTAAGAACATCTCATTTAGAGAAGCTTAGAGGGATTATTGATGATCCTGAAGCTACTGGGAATGATCGTTTTGTTGCATATAATTTACTACAAAATGCGGTGGTTTCCATCGATGGAGAATTACCTTCTTGTCAAGATACAGGAACAGCTATTGTTGTTGGTAAAAAAGGTGAGAACGTTTTCACTGGAGCCAACGATGCAGAATGCTTATCCAAGGGAATTTTTAATGTCTTTCAGAAAAAGAATTTAAGATATTCTCAAATAGTGCCAATTAGTATGTTTGAAGAGAAAAACTCTGGTTCAAACTTACCGGCTCAAATTGATATTTACGCTGGACAAGGATCAGCATATGAATTTTTGTTTTTAGCTAAAGGAGGAGGTTCCGCTAATAAAACTTTCCTTTATCAAAAAACGAAATCCCTGTTAAATGAAAAGAATTTAACGGAATTCATCAAAGATAAAATTAAAGATTTAGGGACTTCGGCATGTCCTCCATATCACTTAGCTCTAGTTATTGGTGGTACTTCTGCTGAGGCAAATTTAGCTGCAGTTAAGAAGGCATCAGCTGGTTATTATGATAACTTACCTACATCTGGAAACATGGGAGGTCAAGCATTCCGTGACCTAGAGTGGGAGAAAAAATTACAGTTAATTTGTCAAGAGTCTCAAATTGGAGCACAATTTGGAGGAAAGTACTTTACCCATGATGTACGTGTAATACGCCTTCCTCGTCACGCGGCTTCTTGCCCTGTTGGACTTGGTGTATCTTGTTCTGCAGATAGAAATATTAAAGCAAAAATTACAGCAGAAGGATTATTTGTAGAGCAACTTGAAACTAATCCAGCTCGTTTGTTACCTGAAACAGCACCTCATTTAGAAAAGCCAGTGGAAATTGATCTTGATCAACCAATGGAGCAAATTTTAAAAGAGTTAAGCAAGCATCCAATCAAAACACGTTTAGTGTTAAATGGTACTGTTATTGTTGCTAGAGATACAGCTCATGCTAAGATCCAAGAAATGTTAGATAACGGTGAGCCAATGCCTGATTACTTTATCAATCACCCTGTATATTATGCTGGGCCTGCTAAAACGCCAGAAGGTATGCCTTCAGGAAGTTTTGGACCAACAACAGCAGGTAGAATGGATCCATATGTAGGGCCATTCCAAAGTCAAAAAGGAAGTATGGTTATGTTAGCAAAAGGTAACCGCTCTAAAGAAGTAACCGCTGCCTGTAAAGAATTTGGAGGTTTTTACCTAGGTTCTATCGGTGGACCTGCTGCTATTTTAGCCAAGGATAACATATTAAGTGTTGAGGTAGTAGATTTCCCTGAATTAGGAATGGAAGCAGTAAGAAAAATTAGAGTGAAAGATTTCCCAGCTTTTATCATCACCGATGATAAAGGGAATGATTTCTTTGCTGATTTAGAATAATATATCCCTATTTAAAAAGAGCCAATCCAGAAAAAGGATTGGCTTTTTTTATACCATTTTAGCCTATAATTAGGCTGTTTTATAGGATAATAAGCAAAAACCTATTAAGGTCTTATTAAAAATACTTTGTATTCCAACAAATCATTTAACTTTGCACTATGCAAACGGAGAAAAAAGATATTAGAAGCCTGAGCAAAGAGCAATTAAGAGAGTTCTTTGTATCTCAACAAGATAAAGCCTTTAGAGGTAATCAAGTATATGAATGGTTATGGACCAAAGGTGCCCATAGCTTTGAGGATATGAGTAATTTATCCAAAGAAACTCGTTTGATGCTTCAAGAGAATTTTGTGATAAATCACATTGAAGTGGATAATATGCAAGTTAGTAGTGACGGTACAGTTAAAAATGCGGTTAAACTTCATGATGGTTTAATTGTAGAGTCTGTTTTAATTCCTACTAAAACTAGAACAACTGCATGTGTTTCTTCTCAAGTAGGTTGTAGCTTAGATTGTGAATTCTGTGCTACTGCTCGTTTAAAACGTATGCGAAACTTAAATCCAGATGAGATTTATGACCAAGTTTTAACTATTGATAGACAAAGTAGAGAAAATCATAATATACCATTATCCAATATTGTTTTTATGGGTATGGGAGAGCCTTTAATGAACTATAATAACGTACAAAAGGCAATCGAGAAAATCACCTCTAGTGAAGGACTAGCTATGAGTCCAAAGCGAATTACAGTTTCCACTTCAGGTCTTCCTAAAATGATTAAGAAGTTAGCAGACGATCAAGTGAAATTCAAGTTAGCTGTTTCTTTGCACTCTGCTATTGAAGAAACTAGAAATAAGATCATGCCTTTCACTAAGAACTTCCCTTTAACAGATCTAAGAGAGTCATTAGAATACTGGTATAGCAAAACAAAGAGTCGTGTGACATTTGAGTATGTAATTTGGAAGGATATTAACGATGATCAGAAAAGTATTGACGCTTTAGTGAAGTTTTGTAAATATGTTCCTTCTAAAGTTAACCTTATTGAATACAACCCTATCGATGATGGTGAGTTTCAACAAGCAAGTGAAAGTGCTACACAAGCCTATATAGATGCTCTTGAGGCAAACAATATCACTGTAGTGGTTAGAAGAAGTAGAGGGAAAGATATTGATGCAGCATGTGGTCAATTAGCAAATAAATCGTAAATGTTTGTTTGCTAAAAGATAACAGATAGGAATTAGTAGCTTAAAGGTGGTTTATACAATTAAAAAACGTATTTTTAAGCAAAACCTATCCATAAATAGTCAATTATAAGTAATGAGTATAGTACAAGAAATACAAAGCCCTATTTTACAGGAGATGGAGCTCTTTGAGAGTAAGTTTCATAAATCAATGTCTAGTAAAGTAGCATTACTTAATCGAATCACCTACTATATTGTTAATCGAAAAGGAAAACAAATGCGACCAATGTTTGTTTTCTTAGTTGCAAAAATGGTTAATCAAGGCCAGGTGAATGAACGCACCTATAGAGGTGCATCGGTTATAGAATTAATTCATACAGCAACCTTAGTTCATGATGATGTTGTGGATGATAGTAATGAGCGTAGAGGTTTCTTTTCATTGAATGCCTTATGGAAAAATAAGATAGCTGTTTTAGTAGGAGATTATCTATTATCAAAAGGATTACTTCTTTCTATTGATAATGATGATTTTGATTTGCTTAAAATTATCTCAGTGGCAGTTCGTGAAATGAGTGAAGGAGAGCTCTTACAAATTGAAAAAGCTAGACGATTAGATATTACTGAAGATGTATATTTCGAAATAATAAGACAAAAGACAGCTACTTTAATAGCTGCATGTTGCTCTATAGGGGCAGCATCTGTTTGTCAGGATCAACCCGAATTAATTGAAAAGATGCGTTTGTTTGGAGAGACCATAGGAATGGCTTTTCAAATAAAAGATGATTTGTTTGATTATACGGACGGTCCTATTGGCAAGCCTACTGGTATTGATATTAAGGAAAAGAAAATGACTTTACCTTTGATTTATACTTTAAATAAGTGTGAGCCTAAGCAAAGAAAATGGCTTATTAATTCCATAAAAAATCACAATAATGACAAAAGGCGAGTGAAGGAAGTGATCGCTTTTGTAAAAGAACAAGGAGGTTTAGATTATGCCACACAGGTAATGATTGAGTACCAAAAACGCGCTTTAGCTATTTTAGATCAGTTTGAGGATTCCGTTTATAAGGAATCTTTGAGTAGAATGGTTAATTATGTGATTGAACGTAAAAAATAAGTACGTAGGATAACTTAGCTTTATTTATTTAATAAAGCTTTTTTAATTTTGTAGTATATGATTTCCAAAGCAACCATTGATGCTGTATTTGATGCAGCAAGAGTAGAGGAGGTAATAGGTGATTTTGTTACTTTAAAAAAGGCCGGTAGTAATTTTACGGGATTAAGCCCCTTTGTTAACGAGAAAACACCTTCATTTATGGTCTCTCCAGTCAAACAGATTTGGAAAGACTTTAGTTCAGGAAAAGGAGGGAATGTCATTAGCTTTTTAATGGAACATGAACATTTTTCCTATCCGGAAGCTATTAGATACTTAGCAAAAAAATATAATATTGAAGTAGAAGAAACCCAACAAAGTGAACAGGACAAACAACAGACCAATGAAATGGAAAGTATGTTTGTTGTTAGTGAATATGCTAAGAAATATTTTCAAGAGACCCTTACCAATTCAGAACAAGGTAAAGCTATTGGACTTAGTTATTTTAAAGAAAGAGGGTTTACAGATAAGACAATCCAAGAGTTTGGGCTAGGATATTGTTTAGATAGTTGGGATGCATTTACTACACAAGCATTAGCCAAGGGGTATTCTTTAGAATACCTTCAAAAAACAGGATTAACTATTGTTAAGGAGGATAGTGGTAGGAAGTTTGACCGTTTTAAAGGCCGTGTAATGTTTCCTATTACAAGTATGAGTGGACGTGTTTTAGGATTTGGTGCGAGGATTTTAACCAATGATAAAAAGTCAGCTAAATATTTGAACTCTCCCGAGAGTGACATTTACCACAAAAGTAAAGTGCTCTATGGAATCTCCCAAGCAAAGTCACAAATCGCTAAACAGGATAACTGTTATATTGTAGAGGGGTATACCGATGTAATTCAAATGCATCAAAGTGGTATTACCAACGTTGTAGCTTCTTCCGGTACGGCATTAACTCCTGATCAAATACGTCTTGTAAGTAGACTTTCCAAGAATATTACCATGCTATTTGATGGGGATCAAGCTGGAATTAGAGCCTCTATGCGAGGTGTAGACTTAATTTTAGAAGCTGGAATGAATGTTAGGGTTTGTCCTTTGCCGGCTAATGAAGATCCAGACAGCTTTGCAAAAAAGCATACAAAAGAGCAATTAGAAAGATATTTTGAAGAGAATTCTACCGACTTTATAAGGTATAAAGCTAATGTTTTAATGGAACAGGTTAAAGATGATCCAATTAAAAAAGCTGACCTTATACGGGATATGGTTCTTAGTATATCTAAAATTCCAGATGCTATTCAAAGGGAAATCTATGTACAAGAATGTGCACGTATTATGGATATCTCTGAGGATGTTTTATTTAGTTCCTTAGCTCAACAATCTAAAAAAGAACTAAGAGAGGAAAATAGAAAATTTCAAGAAAATAAGTCTAATCTACAAGTTGTACATAAAAACCAAGCACAAAAAGAGTCTCAAAGAGACCCATTATACTTATTGGAAAGGAAGATCATTGAGATTTTACTACTTTATGGTAACACAACTGCAGTCTTCACCGAGTTAGTTTATCAAACTAACCAAGATAATGAGATTGAACAGGTAGAGCAAAAGATAGAGCAAAAAGTATACGAACGAATTTTCTTATCCTTACAGGAAGATGAAATTTCTTTTACGAATGATTTGTTTAAGGTAATATATAAAGAGATTATCCAGAGTTTTATGCAAGACAACTGGGACTTACAAGAGTTTTTAGTTAAGCTATCTCCGGAATTATCTGCTGAGGTTACCAGTATTATCATGGAAGATGAAAAGGAAGTTTTACATAACTGGGAGAGTCAAAATATTTTTGTAAAGAAAAAGACCGATGGTATAGAGCAATACGTTAGCGAAACAATATTAACTCTAAGAATGTATTTGGTTAATAATATTATTAGTAAATACAGAGAGAAGTTAAAAGAATCGGATCAAAAAAGAAGTGAAGAAATGCTTGGAGTAATCATGGATTATACCAGTTTAATGAATACATTTTCTCTTCGATTAGGACAGGTGATTTCCCGCTTTAAATCCCTGGATAAATAAAATAAAATAAGGTCTTGACTATTAAGAGTTCAAGACCTTATTTTTTATATTAAGTCTTTCGGTATAACACAAATAGGAATAGGGTTTACCTTATGTTGATTGATGGTATGTAGGCGAGTAAAAATATCAAAAACTTCTTTTTCTCTACCACTAAAATCCTCGGAGGATTTTCCTTGTTCAAAAGCAATCATTGCTTTTTCTAATTCGGGGTAACTAGCTCCTAGCTGGTCCTCATCACTTCTATCATCTCCAAACAAGCCATCGGTTGGCTTGGCGTTAATAATATTGGTACTAACCCCTAAATATACTCCTAATGCTGTAACTTGTGACTTCATTAAATCAGCAATTGGACTTATATCTACTCCACCATCTCCGTATTTTGTAAAAAATCCTACTCCGAAATCTTCAATTTTATTACCTGTACCTACAACTAGGCAGTGATGGATACCAGCAATATAATATAGGGTAGTCATTCTTAACCTTGCTCTTGTATTGGCTAAAGAAAGCTGCTCTAAGCTTTGATTATCGCTTGATGGTAAAACCTGTGTAAGGGTTTGAAAACTTTGGGTAAGATCCGTAGTTATACTAGTAACATTAGTGAAATTATCTTTTAACCATTGAATATGTTCTTTTGCTCTGTCTACCTGACTTTTTTGTTGATAGATAGGCATCTCTACACAAATCACAGGTAAGTTAGTTTTGGCACAAAGGGTAGAAACTACTGTAGAGTCAATTCCTCCTGAAATACCTAACACAAAGCCCTTTACTTTAGATTGCTTTGCATAGTCTTTTAACCAAGTGACAATATGCTCTGAGACTTGTTTTGCTTTAAAATTTTTAAGTAGCATTGGGTTTTATATTATGTGACTAATAGGACTATCTTTATATCTTTGTAACATCTAAAATGTAAAATGATGATGGATATATTTTTCAAATTTACTAAAATATCAAGAGTTTGTGCCCTAGTAGTTTTAATTTTCTTAGTTAGCTGTAATTCAAAACAAAGTGAGTTAGATAAACAAATCTCCCAAATACCTATTACAAGTGAAATTATACGCTTTGATCAGATTTTTATAGGTACCCCAGATGATAGTTTATTTAGTGTTAAACAAAGGTTTCCTTACTTATTTAATGCTTCTATAGAGGATTCTTTTTGGCTTGCTAAAAAGAAAGATACTTTATTTATAGAGTTGAATGAGGAAGTTGATAAAAAATTCTCTAGCCAAAGCCTACAGGATCTAAATAAGGAGTTAATCGCCTTTTTTCAACACGTGAAATATTATTTTCCTTCACAAAGTAGTAATAAAAAGGTGATAACTTTAATAAGTGAAGTGGATGTGCAAACAAAGGCTATTTATGCCGATAGTTTAGTTTTTCTTTCTTTAGATACTTACTTAGGTCAAGATCATAGATTTTACAAAGGATTCTCTCACTATTTGAGAAGTGACTTTAATGATGATCAGATACTAGCGGATTTAAGTAAAAATTTTGTACAACAAAATATAAGCGCACCAAGAGATCGTGTTTACGTTTCTCAAATGGTTTTCTATGGGAAGGTATTATATGCTCAGAAAACTTTACTGCCTAAAGTTCCGGATAATATATTGATGGGATATTCCAAAGAGCAATTACAGTGGTGTCAGGAAAACCAAGAATCAATGTGGCGCTATTTTATGGAAAATGATTATTTGTTTTCTACTGACATAAAGTTAATCCAACGATTTATAGAACCTGCTCCATTTTCGAAGTTTTATCTTGAAATTGATGAACAAGCACCAGGAAAAATAGGGGCTTGGTTAGGATGGCAAATTGTAGATTCGTATATGCGAAATAATAATGTAACTTTGCAAGAACTTCTTGATACAAACGCAGAAGAAATTTTTCAAAAATCAAAATATAAACCTAAGAAATAATGAGTAAGAATTACGTTTCTGATATTAATATTAGAGTAGAATTAGACGAAAATAGAGTTCCTGAAAAAATTCTTTGGAATGCAAAAGATGGAGGAGTAGAAGCAGCTCGCTCAAAGGCGATGTTACTTTCTGTTTGGGATGATAAGGTACAAGAGACTTTACGAATTGACCTTTGGACAAAAGATATGCCTGTGGATGAAATGAAAAAATTCTTTCACCAAACATTAGTGGCAATGGCAGATACTTATGAGAAGTCTACTCAAGATAAAAAAATGGCCGATACAATGCGCGATTTCTGTGACTATTTTGCAGAGAAGACAGAGTTGTTAAATAAATAATATATTCTCCATTGCTTTAAGAAGTATAGAGAGAAATGTATTTTTTAAGATGTATAAAAAAAAGGTAAACTATTAAGGCATATGCCCCATATAGTTTACCTTTTTTTGTTGTTATTAAAACAATACTTATTACTGAATCATTAGGTTACAACCTCTAATATCTGAATTGTCAAAACGCCCTAAGATTTCAAAAGTACCGTCTTCGTATTTTTTTCCTAAATCTTGTGTTGCTATAAAGCTACAAGAATTAATATTAGCTAGGTCAATCACATTAACCCCACCTGTTTTTCCTGGTGGCATATAATTAAAAGCATCCTGAGTATCTCTAATTAATATTTCCATCCAAGGAGGGGTATCGAAAATACCATCTCCTAGAGAATAACCTTGGGATAGTAATTCGGTCATACCGTATTCGCTATGTATTTTATTCACACCAAATCCTTGTGCTAAAATCTGATGTAATTCAGGACGTATCATTTCTTTTCTCTTTCCTTTCATACCTCCAGTTTCCATGATAATGGTGTTCTTTAATTCAAAACCTTGAAGCTCGATTAAGTCCAATAAAGCATATGTAACTCCAATTAGAAGAACATTTTTCCCTTGCTTATCTAATTCGATTATTTTCTGGGCTAATTCCTTGTAATTATCTAAATAAAAGCCACTATCTTCACTTTTGGATTCTTCAATTAAATCTTGTACCATATAGATTAAAGAAGAGCCTTGTCTTTGTAAATAAGAAGGTAAAAGAGCCAATACTACATAATCTTCTATGTTACCATAAAAGTAAGAGAAAGCGCTTCTAAAGCTTTCTACATAGAAGTCAAGGTCTGTTACATGGTGCTTACTTGTAATTGCCCCAGTTGTCCCACTACTAGTAAAGGTTTCTTGAATAGGCTCTTTACTACTAAGAACTTCTTTGCTTTTAAAAAACTCTATAGGTAGAAAAGGGATATCTAGTAATGTTTTTACTTTAAGGGGTGTTCTATCTAAGAGATCACAAAATTGTTTATATACTGGGTTATTCTCATACTGATAGCGATATACTTTCATTGCTATCTTATGGAATTCTTTTTTTGTCTGTATTTGGGTTATTTCTGATGGTGTAAACACAAGCGTAAAATTTTTACAAAAGTATAAATAAAAATAGCATCAAAAATTGATGCTATTAAGTAAAGTATAGTATTGATTATTATTTAACTATTATTTTTCGAGTAGCTGTTGCATTATCTTCTCTTACTTTCATAATATAGATGCCAGCATTTACACTATATGGTAAAACTAGTTCTTTACTATGTAAAGTTACGGACAGCATTTTCTTTCCAACAATATTATATAACTCCACTTCTTTAGGAGCATTTTTAGTAGATTCTATATAAATCGTACTATTAATCATTGTCGGATTAGGATAAATAGATAACCCCTCAATACTTTGAGTAGAGTGGTTCGCCTGATTTGGTTGAAGGCCTTGTTGTGCCATAATACTACTGCTTCCAAGCATTGCTAGGAGCAATAAAAAAGAATAGATGTAGTTTTTTGCCATGGCTATCGTATTTATACAATAAAAGTACAAAAAAAAATCTATATATAAAAGAATTAAGTTTTGCCCTTTTGAGACAAAACTTAAAAATTAACATATTTTATGAATATTTAGTCACTAAGACCAACTGTCCATCCCTTAGCCCACTCTGGAATTTTTGCACCAGCACCAGCACCTTGGTTATTTCCTTCTACTAAAATATTGTTGTTAGTAACATCTTGAGCATTATTATCTAAAATGGTATATTTTTTCTCTACTTGATCAAATTGCACATTTTTAACTTGTAAACCTTTACCAATATGATCTATTGTAGCATCGTTTTCTACAAGTATTCCAACTTGGAAGTTTTTTAAGTAGATATTCTCAATATTGGCTTTAGTACCTACTCTTAAATGTAAAGCAGTTCTTGGCTTACCATCTACAGGAGCCTCTGGTGAACCAATTAAAGTAATATTTTTGATTGTAGGAGAGGATACCGGTGAGGCGTTATGGTCTTTACTATTATTGTCTGCTTCAAAACCTTTATCAGCAACTCCTTTTTGTATTGAGAACCAGTTCTCATTGGTACCATTCCATCCTTCTGTCCAGTCAAATTGGTCATCATCATTATTTGTAGATACTAAGTATTTAGTATTAACTGTTCCACCAAACCATTCAAATCCATCATCTGATCCTTCATGAGTTTGAACATATTCTATGGTAGTACCGTTTCCAACTCCAAACATACTTAAGCCATTGAATTCTTTTTCTGCATTGTAGTTAGCTCCTGCATATTCAATACGTAGATACTTTACTACTCCTGAATTATCATCTATTATATCTCCACCATAAGTTAAGTCAGATACTTCAGCTATTGCTGTTTTTCCTTTATTAATTGGAGCTTTTCCACAGATTACTAAGCCTCCCCAACTACCTCTTTTCTGGATATCTGCTGTAAGTATAATAGGGTTTGTTTTAGTTCCTTCTGCATATATTTTTGCTCCTTGGCCAATTGCGATATAAGAAGATGTTCCTCCTGTTCCAATGATTTTTGTTCCTGCTGGAATTCTTAAAACAGAACCATCTTGCATTTCCAATTTCTCTGAAAGTTGATAAACAATAGATGCATCTAATTCTAATACATCTCCTTTTTTATAGGTTCCTCCTAATTTGTTTTCAGGCTTTTTGTTATCATCTTCATAATTACTATCGTCTGTACTTGAGCAACTTGCGAATATTGCTCCAATTAGTCCTAATGTTACTACTGATCTAAAGATTTTTTTCATCGTGTTGTTATTTGGTTTATCGTTATACAAATATGCCTTTTGTTTTAGCAAAAGGCGTTAAGGTATTGTCAATGAATTATTAAGAATATCAGTGGGATATAATCTCTTTTGTTAATTAGAGGTTAAGTAGGTTCTTTTGCTCTGTACCAAAAAGAAAATGCCTCAAAGAGCATTTGGCTTTTTGAGGCATTCATACATAGGTAAGTATATTTTTATAACAGTAGTTTAAAACTTATAACTTAAACTCAGGCTAATATTCTGTCCTAATTTATAAGATTGTACTAGTAGATCTTTAGTCAGATTTTCTTGCTTTCTTTGAATTTTAGGATCTAATAAGTTTTTAGCGCTTAATCCAATAGCAAAGTGTTTATTCCACTGGTATTTAGCATTAAAATCTAGTACTCCAAAAGCTTTATCTACTAAGTTACCACTTCCTTCTGTTCCTATACTTTGTAATTTGTCAGAGAAATGCGCATAAGAAAGAGTTGCTAAAAAACTTGATTCTTCCCATTGCTTTGTATAAGTAACATCTGCATTAAGTAATAAGTCAGAAGCTCCGGTAAAGGCTGAACTTTTGTGGGTAAATAAAGTGTTGATGTAGCGATTTTCTCTATTTACTTTTTCATTATCTAATTTTTGGTAAGTCTTCATAATAGAAGCATTTAATCCAGCAGATAATTTATTGGTTTGTACATCGCTAAAGTGGATAATATCTTTTTTAATTTCTATCTCTGCACCATAAGCTACTCCATAATCTCCAGTATTAGCATAAGTGATATCATTGGAAGAGGATGCCATTACAATTTCGTTTATTGGATTCTTAATGTATTTTCCAAAAGCAGTAATAGCAAACACTTCGTCATTTTTAGGGAAAAACTCCCACTTTAAATCTAAGTTATAGTCATCTGAAGCATAAACATCAGGGTTTCCTACCTTTATCTCTGTTACGTCTTCATAAATAAATCTAGCTCTTTCCTTGAACTGAGGAAGCGTATAGGTCTTGGACATAGCAAGACGTAGGTTTTGTAAATCCGTTAAAGCGTATTTTAAATGAAGTGCTGGTAAAACGGCATTTTTATCTAATTTATCGCTTGTAGTTTTACTATCTAGTTGGGTTTGCCAAGTTACTTTTTGGCTGATAGTTTCAAATCGAACTCCTAAAACACCTGTTAATCGAGGACTTAGTTGGTATTGAAGATTAACAAAACCTGCTTGAATATCTAGCTTACCTTCATAAGTTTGTGGTTTAAGAGCATTTGGTGTTGTTGAACCACCTCTAAAGGTATATATATCAAAATAACCTTGGGAAAAGTTAGCTTGATTAAAAAATGCATCTAAGTTATTTGGGTCTATATTGTTATTGTAGGCATTATTGATTCCAAAAACATATTGTGTAGCTTGGAACTTTCTATCTTTTGTTCTTCCGTTATAACCAAGAGTTAATTTAGCTTTATAGTTCTGATCGTCATCTAAAGCAAATTTATAATCTACCGCTAAAGATGCAGCATATTCTCTTTCGGATAAATTTTCAAAGTATCTATTATTGTTTGAACGTGCATTGGTTGCAAATACATATTGTTCTTTACCAATTACCTGGTTTAGCATATATTGTTGACGATCTGGTGTTCGAGAAGAAACATCATTTGCAGAAGCTCCCCAGTTTACTTGAATTTGATCCGTAATAGTATGAGAACCTAAAAGCTGATTTACAAAAAGACGATTTTGTTTGTATTGTTGTCTTTGGATTAGAGTTTCACTCTCTTGTCTATCAGGAGTAACATCTACTATATACCCGTTATAAAGGTCATTTTTTTCTTGAGAGTCATTAATAAATAGGAAATTATATTTAATGGAGTTATTAGGATTATAATCAAAGTCAGCATTAAACATTGCAGTGGTATTTGTGCTATATTGGTAAGATTGTAAGTTTAAATCCTTTGTGAATATATCCTGGGCTTGAGCTGTTCTACTAACCCCTTGTCTATATTTATAATCATTAGAAAAAGATGCGGTTGCAAAAAGGTTTAATGTACTTTGTCCAAAGTAGAAGGTTTTCCCAGTATTTAGACCTAAGGAAGCTCCTATTGGATCTTGTGATTTTGTTTGTGTAGAATGGGTAAACTTATAAGAGGATAAAGCATTTTTTGGCATGTTGTTATTAGAAAACCCAAAATAATCTCTTCCAGATAAAACCTTAAAAGGAGTATGACCAGTTGCGTTGGTATTAATGTTGGATCCCATAGATACTTGTAGGTATGGAGCAGCATTGTGTTTTTTAGAGTTTATATCTATATTTCCTCCGGCAAAATCTCCATAAGAAGATACATTGTAGGTTTTATCTATTGATATATATTCAATGATATCGGTATTAAAGATACTTAAGTTGATGTTTTTCTTTTCTGGATCATCTGAGGAAAGAGGCATAGCATTATAATAGGTGCTATTATATCTATCTCCTAATCCTCTTACAAAGATAGTTCCACTGCCTTCTTGTTTAGAAACACCTGTTGTTTTAACTACAGCACCTGCCGCATCACTAACCCCTTTTTTTGCTAATTCTTGAGAGCCAATATGCTGTTGTATTTGTGCCGATCTTTGTTGATCTAACAATAAAGTAGATTCATTAGCTCTAGATCGAGTTGCTATTAAAACCACATCTTCCAACTGAGTAGAATCATCTAAGAGTTCCATATCGATTGTAATGGTTTTTTCAGGTTCCACTTGGATTGTTTTCTGTTCTGAATTGTATCCCACATATTGGAAAGTTAAGTCATAATTTCCAGGGGATAAGTCAAAACTATAGTTACCATCTATATCTGTGGTAAAGCCTTGATTAGTCTGTTGTACTATAACAGAGGCGAAGGCTAAAGGTTCTTGATTCTGATAATCTTTAAGAGTACCTTTTACGTTTCCGTTTTGTGCAATGGAAGTAATGCAGGCTAAAAAAGTACCGATTGCAAATTGTAATTTCATAAGTTCAGTGTTGTAATTCTTTTGCAAATAACACTGCATTTGTTGGACTTTAGGTTAAGTGAATTTTAAGATTAATAGTTTCTAATGTTAGCAAATGGTTAAGACATTAAATTATTGTAAATTTATGATTTACTAATAAGGAATCCTCTATATTTGGGCTCTTAACACACAATCATATTATGAAAAATCAAGATATTAAGATACTTTTAGTAGACGATGAGCAAGATATTTTAGACATTATAGGATATAATTTACAACAAGAGGGCTATAAAGTACAAACTGCAAATAATGGTAAAAAAGCCGTAGCAGCTGCTTTAGAATTTAGACCTGACTTAATTATTCTTGATGTGATGATGCCTGAAATGGATGGAGTAGAAGCATGTGAGATAATTAGAAAAACGGAAGGTTTTGAAGACACCATTATTACTTTTTTAACAGCAAGAGGTGAGGATTACTCTCAAGTAGCAGGTTTTGATGCTGGAGCAGATGATTATATCACTAAGCCTGTTAGACCGAAAGTTTTAATGAGTAAGATTAAGGCACTTTTGCGTCGTAGAAAATCGGTTGAGGTTAGTGATTCTAATAATATTGTAGTGGGTGATTTATCTGTGAACAGAGATACCTATAAGGTAGTTCACGGGGATATAGAATTAAATCTACCTCGAAAAGAGTTTGAATTACTTTCTTTATTAACTAGTAAACCAGGAAAGGTTTTTACTCGAGAAGAAATTCTAGATCTAGTATGGGGTAATGAAGTTGTTGTTGGAGGTAGAACAATCGATGTACATATTAGAAAGCTAAGAGAGAAAATAGGAGAAGATCTTTTTAAAACTATAAAAGGGGTAGGGTATAAGTTTGAACCTAAAGCTTAATCTGTAATATGTCAACGCATTTTAAAAAATCCTATAAATTCGCTTTAAAGAGTGCTATTTACATCTCTATTGTTACAAGTATAATCCTACTAGCTTTAGAGTTATTTTTCTTTGATGCTGTTTGGTGGTTTTACCCCATACAGTTATTCCTGATTTTTGTCATTTGTTTTTTTATCATTCAATATAGAGTAGAAAATTTTATCTATCGTAGAATTCAAAAGATATATAATAATGTATCTTTATTGGAACACAGTGATCTTCGCAGTAAAGCGGTGACAACTGATATGACTACTTTAACCCAAGAAATCCAGAATTTTGCTAAAAAGAAAAAGATAGAGATTGAATCTTTACAAGTTAGAGAAGAATATCGAAGAGAGTTCTTAGGTAATATTTCTCATGAATTAAAAACGCCATTATTTACTGTACAAAGCTATTTAGAGACCTTAATCGATGGAGCAGTAGATGACTTAAAGGTAAGAGATCAATATTTAGATCGTGCTGCCCAGGGGGTAGAGAGATTAATTTATATAGTCAAAGATCTAGATATGATTTCTAAATTAGAAACTGGTGATTTACACTTGGATATATCTACTTTTGACATTGTAGAAAGCATACATGAGGTGTTTAACTTTCTAGAGTATAAAGCCAAGAAAAATGGTATTTCTCTGTTGTTCGATTTAAGTTATGATAAGCCTATTTATGTTAAAGGCGATAAAGATAGAATAGGACAGGTTATCACTAATTTAGTTGAAAATTCCATTAAATACGGTAAGAATAAAGGAACCACTGAGGTGAGTATCGAAGATTTAGTCAATAATAAATTAATAATCCGAATTACCGATAATGGTGAAGGGATACGCAAAGAATTCATACCAAGGCTTTTTGAACGTTTTTATCGCATTGATAAAAGTGGATCTAGAGTGGTTGGAGGTTCTGGTTTAGGATTATCCATCGTTAAGCATATTGTGGAGGCCCATGGCGAACACATCTATGTTGAAAGTAGTTATGGCTATGGTTCAGAATTTTCTTTTACTATAGAAAAGGCCTAGAAAACGGATTCTTTCTGATTTATAATGCACTATAAGAAGTAAAAAAGAAAATTAGAACATTACTTTCATTATATTTATTTAATTTTGCTCAAATTTTATAAAAGACATTAAGGTGGGAAGTAAGAATAAATTAAAGAGATTTAAAGAAAACGAGACGTTCGCAAACGTGTTTCAGCCAACTAGAGAGCAAATGATAGAAGGTTTGCCTTTGAAAGGTAAGTGGGCGCAAGACTTCTTTAAAAATGATAATCCTATTGTTTTAGAATTAGGATGTGGTAAAGGAGAATATACTGTTGAATTAGCTAAGCGTTTTCCAGAGAAAAACTTTATTGGAATTGATATTAAAGGAGCAAGATTTTGGAGAGGTGCCAAAACTGCTGTGGAATCTGGTCTTGAGAATGTAGCTTTTATTCGTACGCAAATTGAGCTTTTAGAAAATGCTTTCGCAGAAGGTGAAGTAAGTGAAATATGGATTACTTTCCCAGACCCACAAATTAAATATAAAAGAACCAAACACCGTTTAACTAACTCGGAATTCTTACAACGTTATAAAAAAGTTTTAAGTAGCGATGGAATTGTAAACTTAAAAACCGATAGTGAGTTTATGCATGGGTATACGCTAGGTTTATTACATGGTGAAGGTCATGAGGTTTTATATGCAAATCATCATGTATATAAAAATGAGGGAGCTCCAAGTGTAGTTACAGAAATACAAACTTTTTACGAATCCCAATATTTAGAGCAAAATAAGGCAATTACTTATATCCAGTTTAGAATTAAATAAGGTGTAAGTATGGAGGCTCTAACATTATTGATTTTTGGATTTATTGCAGCTTTATTAGGAGTATCCCTACCAGGGTTACTTAATATGACTGCTGTGAAAATAGCCAAAGAGCATGGGGGTAAAAATGTCTTTCAATATGTATTAGGTGCTTTAATAGTCATTTTTGTTCAGACTTATATCGCTGTTTTTTTCGCAAGACTTATTGAATCTAGTGATTTTATAACGGAGATATTACATGAGATAGGATTAATCATCTTTGGAGGATTAACCATTTATTTTTTAGGCTTTGCAAAGAAGAAAAAACCAGATAGTAAATTAGATACTACAAGAAAGAATAAACCATTTATTTATGGGGCATTATTAGCCCTTATAAATGTTTTTTCTATTCCTTATTACGTTTTCTTAAGTGTCACTTTAGCAAGTTATGAATATGATATTTTTCATTTTGCTAATACAACTGTTTTTTCTTTAGGGGTAACAATAGGTTCGGCTTTAATGTTTTATCTCTACATATTGTTATTTGAAAAAAGGCAAAACAAGGATGGATTTATCTTGAATAATTTAAATTATGTAATAGGAACTATTACTGGAATAATTTGCTTAATTACTATTTATAAATTGTGGCGTTAAACAAATAATGGCAGAAAGGGATTTTTTTGAAAGAGTATTTCAAGTAGTGCGTCTTATTCCTTTTGGAAGAGTTACAACCTATGGCGCTATTGCAAACTACCTTGGTAGTGCAAAATCTGCTAGAGTGGTTGGATATGCTTTAAACTCCTCTAAAGGAGAGATAGATATTCCAGCTCATCGGGTAGTTAATAAAGATGGCTTATTAACTGGGAAGAAATATTTTCAAGGAATAAGCCTTATGCAGCAACTCTTAGAAAGTGAGTCTGTGCTTGTGTTTGACAATAAAGTGGTCGATTTTAAATCACTCTTTTGGGATCCTAGTAAAGAATTATAGATAAAAATTTTTGAAGAACATTCTACAATTGGGTAGAATGTTTTTTTTTATTGCTTTTTTTTTAAGTAATTTTATTGGAATTGTCTTTTAAGCTCTTCTCATTGAGGGGTTTATTATCAATTAACCTAACCAATAATATTAAATTATGAGAAAATTATTTTTATTGTTTCTTTTAGTAGGCTTAAGTGGTCTTGCCCAAACTAAGGAGAAAAGAGAGGTGGGAGATTTTGATGCTATTAAAGTTTCTCAAGGTATAATGGTGGATTTTTCTATTGGAAATTCTAAGAGTGTAGAAGTAGATGTGGAAGATAGTGAGGATCTACAATATGTGAAAACAGAGGTAGACAATCAAGGTGTTTTAAATATTTATATTGAAAACTCGAAAGTTTCTAGCAGCAGTGATAGAAAAGGTAAGAAATTTAAAATATTTAATAATGTTATTTCTATCCGAAAAGTACATGTGAAGGTGAGTAATCCAACTCTAGTAGCAGCGTACGCTAGTTCAAGTGGGAAAATTAATTTAGAAAATGAAATTAAAACAAAGGTATTTACTATTACTAGTAGTTCTTCAGCAAAAGTACAGGCAAAATCAGTGCATTGCGATAATTTAACTATCACAAGTAGTTCTTCAGCTGATGTTGAAGGTGTTTTCCAAGTTACAGATGCTTCTAGTCTAAAGGCAACTTCTTCAGCTAATATTGAAGCTATTGTACATACAAAACAAATGGAGGTAAGTTGTAGTAGTTCTGCCGATATTCTTTTAACAGGACATGCTAAAGAAACACAAGCTTCTGTAAGTAGTTCAGGATCTATTAAAGCCTTAGATTTTGAAACAGATGATTTACAAGGGAAAGCTTCTTCCTCTGGTTCTATGCGCTTCTTAGTAAATCAAAAAGTATTTGGGAGTGCTTCTTCCTCAGGTAGTATAAGCTATAAAGGACAAGCAAGTATTGTGGAGTCTAATACTAGCTCTTCAGGTAGTGTAAAGAAAATACAATAGTCTAAAACAGTATTTAAATAAAAAATGTAGAGGTAGTGGAAACACTGCCTCTAGTTATTTAAAGCAAAACTACAAGTGAATATACTTTGTTTTTCTACAAAACTGTAGCTTAATATACCATTATGCATTTCTACAATATTTTTACTTAGCGGCAATCCTATTCCTGCTCCTTCTATCCTTGTGGTATAAAACGGGATGAATATTTTCTTTTGAATTTCACTAGTAATGCCTGGTCCGTTATCGATAAAATCTATGTTTAGCCGATGATTTGTAAAATGGACTTTACAGGTAATATATCGGGGTTTATTTTGCTTTTCAACAGCATACATTGCATTAGTTAGAAGATTAATGAATACCTGCTCCATTTGTAAAGGATCCCAGTTTACTTCTAGATCTTGGGAGCATTGGAGTTCAAATATGATGTCTTTTTGCTCCAAAAACGTTCTTAAAATAGCATATACATTATCTAAGGTATTCTTTATTTTGGTTGGCTTTTTATTGGGTAGTGGCAACATAGTAAGCTTTCTATAGTTGTCGATAAATTGTTTTAAATGTTGGGTTCGATTAATTATCGTCTCTACACTTAATAATAAGTCATCCATATCTTCTTGTTCTAAGCTAGGAGTTTGTAGGATTTCTCTTGTATTATGGGCTAGAGAATGAATAGGTGTAAGCGAGTTCATAATCTCATGAGAAATAACTTTAAGAAGGTTCTCCCAAGTATCTTTTTCTTTTTTGTCTAATACCTTTTGAATAGAGTCAAGTAGGATAATATAATATTGATTCTGTGGACTTTTGGTAATACTTGTTTGTAAGATAAAGGTTTGAAGGGTATCATTATTAATTTTAATTTCAATAGTCTCTTTAGACTCTTTAAAATCTAATTTCTCTATATGTTGGGTAAATCCATGGATTGATTTACTCAAACTTTTCCAAGAGTTTATCTTAGGAATGGAAAATAGGTTAGTGAAGTAATCATTTATTAAGAATATTTTCCACGTAGCATCTTTTTGTTTTTCTAGAATAAGTATCCCTGTTTCTAAACTATTTAAAAGCTTATCGTACACTAACTCTTGTACTAAGTTAGCTTTATGGTTTTGCTTTTGCCGATCATAGAGTCTTTGTACATTTTTTAACGTGGAACAACTATGTAAAGTTTTGCTTTTGTCCATGTCAATAGTGTAATCTTCATAAATCATAGATTGGATTATTCTATTGGTAATTTTATTGGTTTTATTTTGACTGTAATAAAGTTCGATAATTAAGCCTATTGTGGTGAATCCTATAATTATTGAACTAAATAAAAAACCTTTTTGATAGGCTATTACCACCAATGTACTTAAAGTAAGAATTAGGATAACTCTAAGGATATAAAACAAAAAAGCACGCATATTAAAAGTTTATTTGGTATTTTTCTAAACGGCGATATAAAGCAGAACGAGATAAACCTAGTTCACGAGAACAACGCGTAATATTACCACCATATTGATGCATGGCTTTGATTATAGTTTGTTTTTCTATTTGCTCTAGGTTAGTTTGTTCCATATCCATAGTAAGATCTACTGCCACTTGGGTAGATATATCAAAATCCTGCAAGCATAGCTTGTTATCTTCACAAAGTATAATAGCTCTTTCTACTTTATTTTGCAATTCCCTGATATTCCCTGGCCAATTGTATTGTATTAAACCTTGTAGGGTTTCTGGGGTAATTGTAGGTATTTCTTGAGCATATTGCTCTGCATACTTTTGTATAAAGTAGCTCAAAAGTCCTTCTATATCTTTAGGCCTTTGCCTAAGAGCAGGAAGTAGCAATGAAATAGTGTTTATTCGGTAGTACAAATCTTCCCGAAAAGTCTTATCCTTAACCATTTGTTCCAAATCTGCATTAGTAGCGCAAATAATACGAACATCTATTTTTCGCGATTGGGTTTCTCCTAAGCGAGTGATACATTTATTTTGTATAACCTGTAATAGCTTAGCTTGTAAATGCAGAGGTATATTGGCAATTTCATCTAAGAAAATAGTGCCGCCATTGCTGTTTTCAAATCTACCAGCAGTATCTATTTTGGCATCAGTAAAGGCTCCTTTTGCATAACCAAATAGTTCACTTTCAAATAAATTTTCATTTAGGGAACCTAAATCAACATGGATAAAGGGTTTGTCATTTCTATTGGAGTTTTGAAAAAGATACTTAGCTAGTACATACTTACCTGTACCATTTTCCCCAAGAATTAAGGTGGTAGCATCTGTTTTAGCTACTTTCTTAGCCATTTCATATACTTTGGCAATATTGGGGTCCTCTCCATAAAAATCCTCTCTATCCTTCAGAGGTAGGCTAGTTTGCTTATTTATACTTTGTTTCCTACTTTTTTGCACTCCTTGTTTAACTAAATCTACTAATTCCTGGTTATTCCATGGTTTTAGGATATAGTCCATTGCTCCTAGTTTAATGCCTTGTATAGCCGTGGTTAAATTACCAAAGGAGCTCATCAAAATTATTTGGGTATTAGGAGAGAGCTCTTGTATTTGTTTTAACCAAAATATACCCTCGGATCCATCTTCCACTCCTATGCGATAATTCATATCTAATAGGATAACATCCACTTTGTTTTCATTTAGAAAATGAGTTATTTTTTTTGGAGAATCTATGCTTGTTACCTGTTCAAAATGCCTTTTAAGTAACATTCTTGCCGCAATTAATATCTCGGGACTATCATCTAGAATAACAATATTGGCTATGGTCTTTTTCATAAGGATCTGGATTTGTATTAAAATCGAACAAATTATATGTTCGATATCGAACACCTATATAAAAGGTATTTTGTAAAGCGATGATTATAAGTGCTTTACTATTTTGTTAAATTATGGTATGCTTTTGACTTATTAATTAGTAAATCAAAAGAATATGGATCAGGTTATTCCAGGTAAAAATAGGAAAAAAGTTAAAGTATTAGTAATAATTAGTGCCTTATTGATTTTGATAGGTCTAAGTTATGTTACTTTTTTTAGAAATGTAGTTCTGAATGTCCCTAAGAATGAAATAAGAGTTAGGGAAGTGTATTTAGGAGATTTTGAGGAATATATTTCCTTTATGGCTCATGTAGAGCCCTTACATAGTAGACTTATCAACATCGTCGAATCTGGCGAGATACAGGAGATTTTTGTTGAAAATGGAGAACTTTTGCAAACAGGACAGATTATAGCAAGAATCTATAATCCCACAAGTGAGTTTAATTATATGTCTTCAGAGAATAGCCTCATTGAGCAAATAAATAACTTAAGAGGTACTAAAAATAGTATTCGATCTCAAGAGGTAAATTTAATCAAAGATTTAATTGCTATTGAGCATGATTATACCGCGGCTGAACTTTTATATAATCTCCATGAAAAACTTTTTAATCAAGAGGTATTAAGTCAAAGTGATTGGATGCGTACACAAGAAAATTTCAATTATCAAAACAAGCGTAAAGCTTTAATGGAACAAAGTATAGAGAGAGAAAATAAGTATAATGAATTACAAATACTCCAAATCGATAAATCTATTGTTGTATTAGAAAAGAGTCTGGAAAAACTTAGGCATAATCAAGGTAATTTTCTGTTAAAGGCTCCTATTGCCGGACGCCTATCTAACTTTGAGGCAGTTCTTGGGAAAACGTATCAAAGTGGGGAAAGTATTGGAAAGATAGATATCCTTAAGGGATATAAATTAGTTGCTTTAGTAGATGAGTTCTATTTAGATAAAGTAAGTGTAGGACAACAAGGAAGAATAGATTATCAAGGAAATAGTTTACAAGTCAAAGTAAGTAGACTTTTACCTGAGGTGAAACAAGGCCAATTTGAAGTTCAACTAGAACTAGAGAATCCATCTGAATTTGCCATGCAAGAAGGAAGTAGTATAACTGTCAAATTACTATTATCGGGTCAAACCCAAAAACTGCTTCTTTCAAAAGGAAGCTTTCATCAAGATACAAATGGTAAATGGGTATATGTAATACAAAATGGTAAGGCTAGTAGAAAGCAAGTAAAATTAGGAAAAGAAAATCCCCTTTATTATGAGGTCTTAGAAGGTTTACAACAAGGGGATCAAGTTATCATATCGAGTTATAAGAATTTCATGAATGTAGAACACTTAAATATTAAAGAATAATGAATATAGTATCTATTAAAGAATTGAGTCGTGTTTTTAGAACGGACCAAGTACAGACTACAGCTTTAAATAAAGTTTCCTTAACGGTTCATCCGGGAGAGTTCATTTCTATCATGGGACCTTCGGGCTGTGGAAAATCTACTCTTTTAAACATCTTAGGGCTTTTAGATCAAGCCTCAAGTGGAAGCTACGAATTATTAGGTAAACAAATGGTAGGGCTCAAAGAGAGTGAGCGAAGTGAAATTAGAAAAAAGCAAGTTGGTTTTGTCTTCCAAAACTTCAATTTGATTGATGAATTGACCGTTTTTGAGAACATCGAACTTCCTTTAATCTATAATAAAGTACCAGCTAAAGAAAGGAAAGTTAAGGTTTTAGCAATAGCGGAAAAGCTTGGGATTTCTCACCGTTTAAAACATTATCCCCAACAATTAAGTGGTGGACAACAGCAAAGAGTAGCAGTAGGTAGAGCCCTTATCCACCAACCAGAAATTATTCTTGCCGATGAGCCTACTGGAAATCTTGACAGTAAAAATGGGAATGAAGTAATGGAATTATTAACTGAATTACATCAGCAAGGTGCAACTATTATTATGGTGACCCACTCCTTACACGACGCCTCTTATTCCGATAGGATTATTACAATGAAAGATGGGGAAATTTTATTAGAGAAAGCAAATACAAAAGTCGTGGATGTTTTTATAAGCTAATCTAAGCCTTTTTGGCTGGTATATTAAAAAAAAGCAAGGATAAAGAAATATAATTAATACGTTAACCAACTATAGAAGATGATAGCAAATTGGTGGAAAATTTATTGGCAAACAGTTAGGAAAAACTGGATTAATTATACCATTGGTACTATAAGTCTAGGTGTAGCACTTTCCTTTTTTTTCTTAGCCTTTATTTACTTTGTCGAAGAAAACTCTTATGATAGTACAATAGAGGATGTCGAAAAAATTTTTGTAGTAGAGAGAATTATTCTAGAGGATATGTCTTGGATGAAGGCTCCTTATGGATTGGGACTCAATTTAAAAGAAAAGGTAAGTGGGATAGATGACTATTTATATGTGGATGATTATTATGGAAAGGGTAATTTGGAGGTGGATGGGGTTAAGAAGGCCTATAAGAAATTAGTAAAAAGTCAGAAAAACTACTTTGATTTTTTCTCTGTTAATTTTCTACAAGGTGATCCAAAAGATATTTTTCAGCAGCAAAATAATATTGCCATAAGACAAGACTACGCAGAGAATTTATTTGGCAATAGTAACCCAATGGGTAAAGAGCTAATAATTGAAGAGAATTTATATATTATTTCCGCTGTATTTGAGAATAGTGCGGATAAAACTTCTTTTAATCCAGAGTTAGTAATTTCTTCTTTAGATGCTATTGAAAAAGAAGAGTTTGAAAATTGGGGTAGTTACTACTCAAGTCTGTGGATTAAAATAAAGGATAAGCAAGAATATAAAGAAATTCAGAAGCAATTAAATAGTATAGCAAAAGAGCGTATTATGTTCGCTTTTTCAAAAGAAAACGCATGGACACCAGAGGAAGCAGAAAAGGAATTAGGTTTAGATGGGGAAGTTTTTAAAATCCATCCTTTAGAGAACCAAAGGATGATAGCGCAAACAAAACTTAATGCTACGCCTGAGGGAGCAGCTATTGCAAAAAGAGTGTATACTTTCTTTGGATTATCTACTACTATTTTGGTTTTAGCTTGCTTTAATTTTATTAATATTTCTTTGACTCAAACTTTACATAGAGCTAAGTTAATTGGGGTATTAAAAGTTATAGGTAGTAGTAAAGCCCTTATTAAGCAGATCTTTTTCGAAACTATAATAACTCTTATGGTATGTTTTTTATTTGCGAGTGCTTTAATGGAAATAATAAGCGGGTATTTGAGAGTGTTCTTTAAGGCAAGTTTAAATATTTCCTTATTAGACAATATTCTATTATATGTTTGCCTGTTTGTTATTTTACTTCTTCTATTTAGTGTTTTTGTATTATCCTTTGTCTTTAAAATGGAAATTGCTCAAGTTATTCGTGGAGATTTTCAATCCACTAAAACAGGAGGTTTTATAAAAAACAGTATTTTAGTAGTGCAATACACTATTGCTAGTTTCTTTATCATATCTATGTTTTTTATTGCTTTACAAACTACTTATGTGCAAAATAAAGACCGTGGATATAATTTTGAGAATGTTATAAGTGCTCCTTTAATTCTTAGAAATAATATTGACATGGATGCGGATAGATTTTCTTTGATAGAACAAGCATTTTTAAAAATAAAAGGGGTCGAAAAAGTAAGTCTAGCAAGTATTGAATTAGGTGGTGGTACTGGGAGTTCTGTAGGGTTTTCCTATAATGGAAAAGGCCTGCAAGGATTTAATGTAGTTATGGACTTTGGCTTTTTAGACCTTCTACAGATTCCAATGTCTCAAGGAAGGCAGTTTCAAAATGAGTTTGCCTCTGATAAGGTTTCTAATATCTTAATCAGTGAAAAAATAAGAGAGCTAATGGGGGAGCCTGATCCAATTGGTAAAACTATTGATTGGAATGACGAGATATTAACCATTGTTGGAGTAGTCAAGGATTTTAATGCTCTTTCTTTAAGAAATGACTATATGCCGATGGTTTTCTTTTCTTTAAATACTGTACCATGGATTTCACAAGAGGCAATTAATCTTTATTTTAAGATAGATACATCGGATTTTTCTACTCTTGTGGATGAGTTGGAAGCAACCTATAATGGATTACAGCTTAGTGAACAACCCTTTGATTATACATTGATTAGTCCAACTTTAGGCAAGGATTATTATAGTAGTTTACAAGAGAAAAATTTATTTCTAATTCTTAATATAGTTGTTGTAATAATGGCTTTAAGTGGATTATTTGGTGTTTGTTCTTCCACCATTTCCGGTCAACTTAAACAAATTGCTATAAGGAAAGTATTAGGAGCAGATAGATTTCAGTTAGTACTGCTTTTAGGTAAAAGATATATTACTTTTTGTTTTTTAGGTTTTTTATTAGCAATTATTCCTTCCAAACTCTTTGTAGAGAGCTATTTAGCTGACTATCATTTTAGGATTGAGCTGTCTTTTTGGCCATTCTTAGTTTGCTTGTTGATTATAGTAAGCTTAACCATTATAGTAAGTGGCGCTCTTTGTTTAAGAGCTACAGGCTATAAAACTCTTCATTTTATTAAATACGATTAAATAACAAAGTTATGATAGCAAATTGGAGCAAAGTACTGTTTAAAGTATTTTCTAAAAATAAGTTTTTTTACATCCTTAATATTCTCAGTTTAGCAATAGGAGTGAGTGTAATCAGTTTGATTGTTTTATTGCGAAATGATCAGTTAAGTTATAATCAGTGGAATCCATATAAAGACAGAGTTTATGAGTTTAATTTAGGCCCAGGTTTTTGGGAAGAGCCTGAGGGTATATCCGGTTGGATTCCTGCTCCGTTTACTTTGCAATTCGATAATTTAAGTTCTTATATAGAGTCTTATATTCTATATTATCAAATTGTAGGTATTCAGAGTATTGATCTTCAAGATAAAAAAGAGTTTTTGTATGATATTTTAGAAACACAAAAAGATTTTTTCGAGCTAATGCCTTTTGAGGAAATTAGTGGCAGTATACAGCAATATAAAAACAACTATATGTCCTCTATTGCCTTGGAAGTGTCTCAGGCAATGAGATTATTCGGAGATAGTCAAAATGCCATCGGTAAAGAAATTGTTCTTGAGGACGGGACACGATTAACAGTAGACTTAGTATATGCGATTCCTGGAAATAGTTCCTTAGCTCCAATGGCTATTTATTCTTATGGGATTGAAAAAGCTATCGCATCTAATTTGAAAAACTGGGGAGATTATAATTATAATGTATTAGTTAAATTTAAAGAAGGACATAATTCAAAGGATGATCTGCAAGAGTTTAGCGATGCCTTATATTTACCATTTTTGCAAGTTAGGGCTAAAGAGAAAAATTTAAGTGAGAAGGAATTTAAAGATAAATTTTTACAAGAGCCTACCTTTGAATTTTTTGCCTTGGATAGTATTCATCTAAATGCCAAATCACAAGTCTTAGGAAGTGGGAAGTTCGCTTCCCAGTTACTTACTATCTTGTCTACAATTGCCCTTACTTTATTTATATTATGTATACTAAACAGTATTAATTTAGCTTTAGTGTCTTCTTTTCAACGCGCTAAAGAAGTTGGAGTGAGAAAGACCTTGGGAGCTAGTAAAACTACCATTATACTTCAAAGTATATATGAGTCTTTTATTCTAACTGTTTTGGGATTTTGCATTGGGATTTTGCTTAGTGAGTTAGCACTGCCTCATTTTAACTATTTTGTTGATCTTTCTTTGGTGTTACAACCTAGTATTTTGTTTAAGCCATTACTTCTTGTGTTTTTGTTGATTTGGCTTTTAGTAGGATTGTTATCTGGAATATTTAAGGCTAACTTTAATACCTCTAGTGTTTTAAAGGGAAGCTTTAGTTCTGTGAAAACAAATTCTAAAGTGCAAAATAGTCTTTTAGTTTTGCAATTTACCATCGCTTTCTTTTTCTTGAGTACCAGTGTTTTTGTGCAAAAACAAGTGAGTTATTTACTAGGACAAGATCTTGGATTTAAAGGCGATCAGGTAGTTAATATTCAATTTAAACTACCAAATATAGAGGATAGAAATAAGGTTTTTGAAAATATCGAAAAGGACTTGTTAAAGATTACAGGAGTGCAAAAAGTTTCTTTGCATGGAGTTAATTTTGGAGGTGGAGCTGCAAGTAGTTCTTCTAACAATATAGATGGTCAACATGTTCAAAGTAATAATATTCCTGTAAGCTTTGATTTTTTAGAAGTCTTTGATATTAAAATGGATCAAGGGAGATTTTTTGATCCTAAGCTTCTAAGCGATATTAAAAACAGTATTGTGGTAAATCAGAGCTATGTCAGGGAGCTTAATTTAGCAGAACCTATACTTGGTAAAGAAATGGGGTGGAATGGACGCTTTTTTAAGATTATAGGTGTTGTAAAAGATTTTAATATGGAAGGGTTTTCTGAGCAAATTACTCCTTCTACTTTTTTTCTCTATCCTAGTGTAGATTGGTTTTACTATTTAAGCAAATTCATCTCTGTTAAGGTAGATCCTAGTGATATGTCACAAACTATGGAGGATTTGGAAACATTTTGGAAACAAAGAGTTGATCAAACTTATCCTTTTACCGTTTCTTTTGCTAGTGAGGATTTTGCCAGAAGTTATAAGCAGAGTTTAAAACTCAAGAATGTGTTTATAGTTCTTAGTATAATTTCTTGTTTCGTTGCTCTAGTTGGCTTATTGACTATAGTTTCTTTCACCTTGGATAATAAGTTAAAGCAAATAGCGATTAGAAAAGTCTTAGGAGCAAGCCAATGGAATTTAGTTAAAAGAGAATCTATCCCATTTATCTTTAGCAGTATTATAGGTTTTATCTTGGCAATATTCCCTACCTATTTCTTAGTGAATTTATGGTTACAGGAGTTTGTCTTAAGAATAAGTATGGATTGGGGTGGGTTTGCTATTGGATTTATACTACTATTTAGTCTTTCCGTTTTATTAATCTTTAGTAGAATTATCGCTTCAACTAAGGTTAATGTTCTAAAATATATCAAAGATGAGTAGATTCTATTTAATTTTTCTATTAGTTATAGGTAATATGGCTTATTCTACCGAAAAGTGGGATTTAGCCTATTGCTTATCCATTGGGCAGCACAATAGTAAGGAACTAGTGATAGCTGCTTTGCAAAGTAATGTAGTCAAGACAGAAAAGCAGAGTTTTGGATCGTTGTTTTTACCTGAAATAGGATATAATACTTCTCAAAATTACAATTTTGGTTCGACCATTGATCCTAGTACCAATACTAGGGTGTCCTCTAATATTTCTTCTTTAAATATGAATGTAGATGCCAGTATTAACTTAGTTGATTTTAGTAGTTTTGCTAGACAAAAGCAACAGGTTCATAGGGTAGATTATGCTTTACTAGAACAACAAGAACTTTTCTATCAGTACCAGTACCGAATTTTAGAATTATTTTTTCAGATTTTAGAATTACAGGAATTAGTTGAGCTTCAACAGGAGCAGTTCATTAATAGTAAGGAAAATTTTGATAGAGTAACCAAGGAGGTAAATGCTGGGGCTAAACCTAAGAGTGACTTCTATGATATTGAATATGTATTTACCTCAGAGCGTATATCTATTGAGCAGAGTCAAAATAATCTATTTAATGCTAAGCTTTCTTTGTTGCATTTATTGAATTACCAAGAGGTAAAGCCAGAAGAGTTTCAAGTTGTGCATAAAGAATCTTTAAATGCTATAGTTTCCGATTATGTTTTTAACCCAATGCTAGAAAAGCCCAAGATGTTGGAGAAAGTTTTATTGGCAGAGCAAAATGCTATTAAAGGAGGCTTATTGCCTAAGCTAATGGTTAATTATCAGTTTGGTTCTTTTTATTCCAAAGTTTTTAAGAGTAATATAGCACAGGAATCTTCTAAGTTCTCTACACAATTTGGAGAGAATAAAAGCCATTTTTTAGGAGTAGGACTCTACTTTCCACTTTTTCAAAAAGGACAGGTAAGAAGGCAAATAAATAAAAGTAAAGCAGATTTGGAATTAAATCGTGCTACAATGGAGCAATCGGAGCTGTTGTATACACAAAATTTACAGATGTTAGAACAACAAATAAGTCAAAGCCAGTACTTGCAAAATCAATTAGAAAATAACATTGCATTAGCAATGAAATCTTTTTTAACAACTCAAATTAAATATGAAAACGGTACTGCGGATATTTATTCTTTCAATGGAGCAAAGAATCAGCTATTAAATTCTCAGTTTGCTAAGGTTAAAAATATCATTTATATATCTTTATTGTACAAAAAGCTAGAGTTGCTCAATACGAATAAGTTATCCTAAAAGGTGTTAGGGCACTCTAGAATTTGGAAGATATTAACTAGAAAATATCAATATTTCCTACTATCTTTGCTTTATACGTTTATTGTATTAATTTGTTGAATACTAATCTTATATAATGAAATTAGATAGAAAAGAGATTTTGAAGGCTTTAGAAAGTATTTCTGTAGCTGGAGAAGGAAAAAATATGGTTGAAAGTGGTGTTGTTAAAAATGTAATGACATTCGGAGATGAAGTAGTAGTTGATTTAGTAATGTCTACACCTGCTTTACATATTAAGAAAAGAGCTGAAGTAGATGTGATCAAAGTTATTCATGATCAAGTATATGACAAGGCAAAAGTAAAAGTGAATATCAAAATAGAAACACCTGAGAAACCAGAAATCAAAGGAAATTCTATTCCAGGTATTAAAAATATTGTAGCTATTTCTTCAGGTAAGGGAGGAGTAGGAAAATCTACAGTAACAGCCAATATAGCTGCTAGTCTTGCTAATATGGGCTTTAAAGTTGGAATTTTAGATGCAGATATCTACGGACCTTCTATGCCAATTATGTTTGATGTAGAAAATGCTAAACCAATTTCGGTTGAGGTAGATGGTAAATCTAAGATGAAACCAATTGTTTCTTATGGTATCGAGATTTTATCTATTGGTTTTTTCACTAAACCAGATCAAGCTATCATTTGGAGAGGACCAATGGCATCTAAAGCATTGAATCAAATGATTTTTGATGCAGATTGGGGAGAATTAGACTTCTTATTATTGGATTTACCTCCAGGAACAGGAGATATCCATTTATCTATAATGCAATCGTTACCTATCACTGGTGCTGTAGTCGTTTCTACACCTCAAGCAGTTGCTCTAGCAGATGCTAAAAAAGGAGTTTCAATGTTCTTATCCGAGAGCATTAACGTTCCAGTTTTAGGAATAGTAGAGAATATGGCTTACTTCACACCAGAGGAATTACCAGAAAACAAATACTATATCTTTGGAGAAAACGGAGCTAAAAATTTAGCAGAAGACCTTCAGGTACCATTCTTAGGTGAGGTGCCAATTGTTCAGAGCATCCGAGAAGCAGGTGACTTTGGTCGTCCAGCATCTTTCCAAGATGACAGTGTAGTAGCAAAATCTTTCTTAGATATTACTAGAAATGTTGTGGAAGAAGTAGTGAAGAGAAATGATTCTTTACCTCCAACAGAAGCAATTAAAATTACTACAATGGCTGGATGTTCAGCAGTAGGAAAAAAATAAATATAGATTTTAAGTTATGGCATCAGAAACTATCCTAGAAAACGTTAAAAAAGCGTTGGACGAAATACGTCCGTTTTTACAAGCAGATGGTGGCGATATTACACTTTTAGACATAATAGATGATAAGCACGTTAGAGTTCGTTTAGAAGGAGCATGCAGTTCTTGTAATGTTAATCAAATGACTTTGAGTGCTGGAGTGGAAACAACCATAAAAAAATTTGCACCACAAATCGAAACCGTAGTTAACGTTTTATAAAACAAAGATCAACTCTATGCTAATACAATTAGGCATAGAGTTGATTTTTATCATTTTTATTCTACACCATACGATGTAAGTTTGTATATAAAGAATATTATCTCATGATTCAAACCGATATAATTATTATTGGCGCTGGTCCTACGGGGCTTTTCGCCGTATTTGAAGCTGGTCTTTTAAAACTAAAATGTCATATCATAGATGGACTGCCTCAACCAGGAGGTCAATTAACAGAATTATACCCTAAAAAACCTATTTTCGATATACCTGGATATCCTTCTGTAGGAGCTGCTGAGCTTATCGACAATTTGATGGAACAAATCAAGCAATTTCAACCAGGGTTCACTTTAAATGAAGTGGCTCAGGATATTGAGAAGCTAGAAGATGGGACTTTTATTGTAACAACTAACAAAGGAACTAAACACCATGGTAAAGCTGTAGCTATTGCTGGTGGTCTAGGATCTTTTGAGCCTCGTAAACCAGAGTTAAATAATTTAGCAAAGTTCGAGGAATGTGGGGTTGAGTACTTCGTAAAGAATCCAGAGATGTTTGCTGATAAGAAAATCGTTATCGCAGGTGGAGGGGATTCTGCTTTAGATTGGAGTATTTATTTATCTAATGTTGCTAAAGAAGTACATTTAGTACATAGGAGAAACGAATTCAGAGGGGCTTTAGATTCTGTTGAAAAAGTACAGGAATTAAAGAACGCTGGAAAGATTAATCTTATTACACCAGCTGAGGTAGTAGATCTATTAGGAGAGGATCATTTAAATGGTATTGTTGTAGAGAAAGAAGGAGAAAGAACTACCATTGAATGTGATTATTTTATTCCTTTATTTGGATTAACACCTAAGCTAGGTCCAATTGCAAATTGGGGATTAGAAATTGAGAAAAATGCTATTAAAGTAAATAATGCATTGGACTATCAAACTAATATACCTGGTATTTATGCTATTGGAGATATTAATACTTATCCGGGGAAATTAAAACTTATTTTATGTGGATTCCACGAAGCTACATTAATGTGTCAGAGTGTATTCAATGCGCTTAACCCTGGTAAAAAGTATGTGCTAAAATATACTACTGTTTCTGGAATCAACGGATTTGATGGTTCTCGTAAAGAAGCAGAAAAAGCTGTAGTTAAATCAATTCAATAGTTATTATGGAACAAGACATTAAGATTACTATTACAGATCGTGAAGGAGTTGTGCATGAAATTGACGCTCCTACGGATATGAATATGAGTGTTATGGAAGTAATACGAGCTTATGAGTTAGCCCCGGAGGGTACCATCGGAATTTGTGGTGGTATGGCCATGTGTGCTTCTTGTCAATGCTATGTGTTAAACCAAGATGAGGTTTCTTTACAACCTATGCAAGAGGAGGAAGAGGCTATGTTATGGGAAGCATTTAATGTAAAAGATAACAGTAGACTTGCTTGTCAAATACCAGTGGATAAATCTATTGAGGGCTTAAAATTAGAAATAGCACCTTTATAATAAGGATTAGAAATAAAAAAAAGCGACTAAATTTTAGTCGCTTTTTTTATTATTTGTCGTCTTGCTCTGTAGACTTTGCTTTTGCTTTACTTTTCATCAATTTAATAACAATTGGTAAAGTAGTAGCTAAAACTAAGAACAGAACTATAAATTCAATATAATCCTTTAAGTTGATTTGGTAGCTTTCTAAAAGCCAAACTTGAAGGTAATGACCTGCAAAGATCAATGAAGTAGCCCACAGAAATGAACTGATCACATTGTAGAACATAAAGCGTTTTATATCCATTCTTACAATACCTGCGATAATGGGAGCAAATGTTCTTACTACAGGAAGAAAACGAGCAAAAATGATTGCTCTACCTCCATGGCGCTCAAAGAATACTTTGGATTCATAAAGGTATTTCTTTTTGTAAATAAAATTGTCTTTCACATTATAGAGGTAATTTCCACTCTTAGCACCAAACCAATAACCAAAGGTATTTCCTATAATACCAGCTATGGCTACTAATGTGGCTAATAATGCTACATTTATAAAGTCACTATCGATGTTGAATAATTCTTGCATTAATGCAGTTGAATAAATACCAGCTAAAAATAGTAAGCTATCTCCTGGTAAGAAAAATCCTGCAAATAGGCCTGTTTCTGCAAAAACGATAAATAGGACTACATATATACCGATAGAATGACCGGCAATCTGTAAATTAATGTAAAATTCGGGGTTAATTAATTGTGCAATGTGAAACTCTTCCATGGTTTATTATATGTCTGTATTTGCTAATTTACTTGTGTCATTTGATTCAAATTTATCAATTGCCGCTGTCGATAATGCATTTCCTAATACGTTTGTCATACTTCTACCCATGTCACAAAAGTGATCAATTGGTAAAATAAAAGCAATCCCCTCTGGTGGAATACCAAACATAGCACACGTAGCTACAATTACAATCAAAGAAGCTCTAGGCACCCCAGCCACTCCTTTTGATGTTACCATTAAAACTAATAACATTAATATCTGATCTCCTAAGGTCATTGGTACATCGTAAATTTGCGCAATAAATAAGCTGGCAAACGTAAGATACATCATACTTCCATCTAGGTTAAAAGAATACCCCAAAGGTAAGGTAAAAGATACGATTTTCGGCGAACATCCGAAAGCAGTTAAATTTTCTACTAACTTAGGGAATACAGCTTCACTACTTGTAGTAGAGAAAGCAATAAGAAGCGATTCTTTTACAGCTACTAAAAGAGCCCATACTTTCTTTCCAAGTATTAAATATCCAACTCCGATTAGTACCATCCATAGTAATAATAAACCAAGGGCAAAAGCTCCTAAATACTTAGCGTAAGTGTAGAAAATGGTTAAACCATATAGGGAAACTGCACTTGCAATTGCACCTAAAACACCAAGTGGAGCTGTCCACATAATGTAAGTAACCATCTTTAAAACTACTTGAGAAGTTCTATCTAAAAGTTTAATTACAACATTTCCTTTTTTTCCTAGAGAAGCTAAAGCTACACCAAAAAACACGGAGAAAACTACGATTTGTAAGATCTCATTGGTAGAAAAAGCTTCGAAAACGCTTTTAGGTATTAAGTGTTCTACAAAGGATTGTAGACTTAGAGAATCTGTTTTTGAAAGTAATTCTGGGTCAGATGCTATATTATTTAAATCAAAATTTGCTCCTACACCTGGTTTGACCCAATTCACAAGTAGAAGTCCAATAGTTAGGGAAACAAAAGAGGCCGTTATAAACCATCCCATTGCCTTGGCACCAACTCTACCTACCATAGACATATCACCCATTTTGGCAATACCTACAACTAGTGTACAAAAGACCAAAGGTGCGATAATCATTTGCACAAGTCGGATAAATATCGTTCCAAGAAGTTTTATATTAGTAGACACTCCTACAATATATTCAGGGAACCAATAATGGACAATACTTCCAATAAGCACCCCTATAACCAGGGCTGCAATAATAGCTATAAATAGTTTATTATTTTTCATAAAGAACAAAATTTGAGCGTGAAAGTACTTAAATTTTAGGAATAATCTAGCGCCAAACAAAAATTTAACCTCTAAAGTCCCGTATTTATGGGCTTTTTGGGTGTGTTAGTAGTTATATAAAGGCTTTATTTCTGGTTTTAGGTCTCAAGCCATATCTGTCTTTTTTTAAAGCTTTATAACCCTAGAGTAGGGATATTTTTGCTTGACGTGCAATAATCAAAAGAAAACACTAAATTTACGGACATATAAACTAACTAACCATGAAAAAAATATTTTTATTCGCCTTAGGATTGGCTTCTCTTACTGCCGTATCTCAGGAGGTGATGACCAAAGAACTTCTTTGGGAATTAGGCCGTGTTTCCCCAGTTGGAGTTACAAAAGATGGTAAGAATTTAATTTACAAAGTTAGCTACGCTAATATGGCTGAAGATAATTTTGATTCTAAAACCTTTACTATCCCTGTAACCGGAGGTACTCCTACTGAAATAACCGATTATAAAGATTTATTAAAAGATTCATCTATTTCCCCTGACGGTAAATTTATTTTATCTCATCAAGAGGTTAAAGTAAATAAAGTGTTAGGAAAAGATTTATATCCTTCCATGCAAAAAAGTGATGTTTATGTATATGATGGATTAGATTATAGACACTGGGATACTTGGAATGATGGTTCCCATAATCACGTTTTTTACCAAGCTTCTGATAAGGCAAGTCCTGCAATAGATATTATGGCAGGGGAGCCATATGATTCGCCTCAAAAACCTTTTGGAGGACAGGAAGATTATGTATGGTCACCAAATAGTGAATCAATTATATACGCTTCGAAGAAGCAATTTGGTACTGAATATGCAATAAGTACGGATACAGATTTATATGAGTATAATCTAAAAACAAAACAAACCGTAAACTTAACACCAAATAATGATGGATATGATACAAATCCTGTATTCTCTCCTCAAGGTTATTTAACATGGTCTCAGATGAAGACTGCTGGATATGAAGCAGATAAAAATGATATTATCGTGCGTTATCAAGGTAAAGACCTTAACTTAACGGAACACTGGGATGGTAGTGCAGGCGGATTCAAATGGGATAACCAAGGTGAAAAGATTTACTTTACTGCGGCTACAGGTGGTACAATGCAATTATTTGTAGTGAATTTTCCTACTAAGAAAAATCCTAAGCCAGTTGTTAAACAACTTACAGATGGAGATTTCGATATTAACTCTATTGTTGAGATCCAAAAAGATAATATTTTAGTAACTCGTACTGATTTTAATCATGCTTCAGAGGTATATTCTTATAACTTGAAAAATAGTGCGTTAACTCAGATTACTAAGGTTAATAATGCTATTTATGACAAGTTGGCCTTAAGTAAGAGTGAGAAGAGAATAGTTAAAACTAAAGACGGTAAGGATATGGTTGTTTGGGTTGTATACCCACCTAACTTTGATGAAAACAAACAATATCCAACCCTTTTATATTGTCAAGGAGGACCTCAATCTGCTTTATCTCAGTTTTATTCTTTCCGATGGAATTTCCAATTAATGGCCGCGGAAGGTTATATTATTGTTGCTCCTAATCGTCGTGGTATGCCTGGACATGGAGTAGAATGGAATGAAGCTATTAGTGGAGATTGGGCTGGAAAACCAATGGATGACTATTTGGCAGCTATTGATGATGTAGCAAAAGAAAAATATGTTGATTCTTCTCGTTTAGGTGCTGTAGGTGCTAGTTACGGAGGGTATTCTGTTTTCTATTTAGCTGGAATTCATGAAAACCGTTTTAAATCATTTATTTCTCATTGTGGTGTATTTGATTTACAAAGTATGTATGGAACAACGGAGGAAGTTTTCTTTACTAATTTTGACATTGGAGGTCCATACTGGGAAAAAGATAATAAAGTAGCTCAGAATGCTTATAACAATTTTAACCCAATAAATAATGTTGCAAAGTGGAATGCTCCAATTTTGATTATACAAGGAGGTAAGGATTACCGCGTTCCAATCGGACAAGGTCAAGAAGCTTTCCAAGCAGCACAGTTACTTGGTGTAAAAAGTAGATTTGTTTATCTTCCAGAGGAAAATCACTGGGTAGTTAACCCTCAAAATGCTCAAGTATGGCAAGGAGAATTCTTTAAGTGGTTAAAAGAAACACTTTAAGATACATGCCTTTTGAATAAAAGATAAAGAATCTTCTCTTTACTATAAGAAAGACGCTTATAAGGAATATTTATTTCTTGTAAGCGTCTTTTTTATTAGCACTAGCTGCTAAAATTTTTGTTTTACTGTATTGAAATATCTGTTGCCTTGGCATACAGCCCAGTAGATTAATCCGTCTCTGTAGTATTGAAAGCTATTTTTCACTATTACTAGAAAAGTAAAGGGATTTTAATAACCTTTTTTTATCTTTACGCTACTAACCAAATACTATTTATGAAAAACAATTATTTAAAAGCTTGTGTCTTAGCAGTTTTGTTAAGCGGAAGCTCAGTTAATTATTCTTACGGCCAGGATAATTTAGTAAACGCATTAAAATATAATGCTAGCGATAACAGTAAAGAATTATATGAATTTACTCCTGTTGTAGATATTGAAGCTACTAGTATAAAAAACCAAGGGTCTTCAGGGACATGTTGGAGTTACTCAGGAAATTCATTCATTGAATCTGAAATGGTTCGCATGGGTAAAAGACCAGTAGAAATTTCGCAAATTTTTACAGCAAGAAATTCCTATATCGAAAAAGGTAAAATTTTCGTTCGTATGCATGGAGCAGTAACCCTAGGAGATGGTGGTGCATTTCATGATGTATTGAATATGTATAAAAAATATGGTGCTGTGCCTCAAAGTGTATATGATGGTTTAAATTATGGCACAGATATTAATAGGTTTGGAGAAATGGCTGCTATTCAACAAGGAGTTTTAAAAGCAGTAATTTCTAATCCAAATGGAAAGCTTACACCAAACTGGGAAAAGGCATATACAGGAGTAATTGACGCTTATTTAGGTGAAGCACCTGAGACTTTTACTTGGGAAGGGAAAGAGTATACACCTAGAACGTTTGCTGACCAAGTAATAGGAATAAATGCGGATGATTATGTAGAAATTGGCTCAGATTTAAACTATCCATGGTATGAGAAATTCGTTTTATTAGTACCGGATAACTGGTCTTTTGATCAGGTATATAATGTGCCTATGAATGATTTAACAAAAATTATTGATCATGCAGTACATAATGGTTTTACTGTAGCATGGGCAGGAGATGTAAGTGAAAAATATTTTTCATGGAAAAATGGAGTAAGTTTTGTTCCAGAGAAAGATTGGGATAAAATGAGCGAGGAAGAAAGGAAGACTATTTTTGATGGTCCTCAAAAAGAAAGGGCAGTAACTCAAGAAGAGCGTCAGATAGCTTTTGATAACTATACTACTACGGATGATCATGGTATGCACATTGTTGGAATTGCCAAGGATCAAAATGGTAAAGAGTATTATATCATAAAAAACTCTTGGGGAGATACAAATGACTATAAAGGTTATATGTATATGAGTAAAGAGTTTGTTAAGTATAAGACAACGGATATTTTATTGCACAAAGATGGTCTTCCAAAAGATATTGCCAAGAAATTGAAAGTATAACAAATAAATAAATAAATAAAAATTGCTATGGAAAAATTGACAAATGGTATTAGTGTTCTTTTAGATTCAATCTTTTCAGCTATACCTCGTATAGCTATCTCATTGGTATTACTTTTTGTAGGACTATACATTGTAAGACTACTATTAAGTATAATAGCTAGACGTTTTGAGAAGAGAGAAGTAGAGATATCTTTACGAGGATTTTTGTTAAGTATAATAAGAGCTGTCTTATATATCTTACTTCTAATTACTGTAGCATCTACAATGGGAATTCAAACCACTATTTTTACAGCTATGTTTGCTTCGGCAGGTTTAGCCATTGGTTTAGCCCTACAAGGAAGCTTATCTAACTTTGCAGGTGGAGTATTAATTTTATTATTCAAACCATTTAAAGTTGGAGAGTATATTGGAGCTAGTAGTGGACCTGAAGGAACGGTAGAGAAAATAGATTTACTTTATACCACTTTGACAACATCCACTGGACTTAAAGTAGTAAGTCCAAATGGGCCATTAGCAAATGCAGTTGTTACCAATTATTCTGAAATTACTAGAAGACGTTATGATTTTATTGTTGGAATAAGTTATGACAGTAATATTAAAGATGCTCAGGAGATAATTAAAGCAGCTTTAGACAAGGATGCTAGTGTTTTAAAAGACCCTGCCCCAATCATATTTGTAACTAATCTAGCGGATAGTTCAGTGGAACTAAACATTAGAATATGGATGAGTAAAGAAGATTATTGGAATACTGTTTATAGAGTTCAGCAAGATGTAAAAGTAGCTTTAGATAAGGGAAACATAAATATCCCTTTTCCTCAAAGAGAACTTCATATTTTGAGTGATCAAACAAAATAATAGGAAAAAAGCCTGTATATGAGATATACAGGCTTTTTTTTATTCTATAATATAATTGTGATATTCATCTGCAATTTGATCAAATAAATTTAGTAATTCCGTTGGGTCATCGGTTGTTACTAATTTCATTCTATGTGGTTTAAAACCGTGGATTCCTTTGAAGTAATTGGTGTAGTGTCTTCGCATTTCAACTATTCCAAGTCTTTCTCCTTTCCATTCCATAGACCAAATTAAGTGATTTTTAGCTGCATCTAATCTATCTTGAATAGTTGGTGGAGCAAGTAATTCACCTGTTTCAAAATAATGTTTGATTTCATTGAAAATCCAAGGGTAGCCAATAGCTGCTCTTCCAATCATCATTCCATCTAAACCATATCTTTCTTTGTATTCTAGCGCTTTTTGAGGGGAATCTATATCTCCGTTTCCAAAAATAGGAATCTTGATTCGAGGATTCTTTTTAATTCTTTCAATATGCGTCCAATCTGCACAACCTTTATACATTTGACATCTAGTTCTAGCATGTATAGTTAGTGCTTGTACACCTATATCTTGAAGCCTTTCAGCTACTTCGTCTATATTTATAGAATCGTCATCCCAACCAAGTCGAGTTTTCACTGTAACTGGTAAGTTTGTACTATCAATAACAGCTTTAGTTAACTTAACCATTAAGTCAATGTCTTTTAAAACACCAGCTCCGGCTCCTTTAGATACCACTTTTTTTACAGGGCATCCATAGTTTATATCAACTAAGTCAGGTCTAACTGTTTCAACTATTTTCGCTGAGAGACCCATTGCTTCTTCATCTCCACCAAAAATTTGAATTCCGATTGGTCTTTCGTAATCAAAAATGTCCAGCTTCATTCTGCTCTTCATCGCATCTCTAATTAGACCTTCAGAGGAAATAAATTCAGAATACATAAGATCTGCCCCGTGCTGTTTACATAAACGACGGAATGGTGGATCACTTACATCTTCCATTGGCGCAAGAAGTAGCGGATGATCAGGAAGTTCTATATTACCGATTTTAATCATATCTGTTTGCTAAATTTGCTGCAAAAGTACGATTTTTTTGCTAGTGAACTTAATTTTGGTGTATTGTTAGTCTTTATCTAGTCGTTTTTAACACTTCTTTTTTAGTTTACATGTTCTTGTGGTTGTGCTTTTTTGTAGATTAAAGTGCTTAGGTTTACTATGTTTTGTTATTCAATATTTATGGTCTGTATTTTACTAGTATTCTTTTTCTAGCTAATAAATCCATATTCCGATGAATTTATTTATTTAATAGAGTTTTTTATACTTTTTTTTTGTATATAACGGCATATAAAAAGGTCAATTGTTGAAACTTTGAAGTATATTTGCAAAATATAGGCTACTATTATTTCTTTGTGAAATAAGAAAATCTATCCACCTTGATGATGATAAACCTGGTTTTTATGTTTAGGCTTTAAAATCAAGTGAATCATTAATTTAAACATTGATATAACTACGAATGAAGAACATTAGAAACTTTTGTATTATTGCCCATATCGACCATGGTAAAAGTACTTTGGCGGATCGATTATTAGATGCAACACAGACAGTTACTGCGCGTGAGCAACAAAGTCAGCTTTTAGATAGTATGGATTTGGAGCGTGAACGTGGTATTACCATTAAGTCCCATGCTATTCAAATGGATTATGAATATGAAGGCGAAAAATATACCTTAAACTTAATTGATACTCCAGGGCACGTAGATTTTTCTTATGAAGTTTCTAGATCTATTGCTGCTTGTGAAGGTGCTTTACTTATTGTAGATGCTGCGCAAAGTATCCAAGCTCAGACTATTTCGAACTTATATTTAGCATTAGAAAATGATTTAGTTATTATCCCTGTATTAAATAAAGTGGATTTACCTAGTGCAAACCCTGAAGAGGTTAGTGATGATATTGTAGATCTTTTAGGATGTGATTACGAGGAAATTATTCCAGCTTCTGGAAAGACTGGTTTAGGTGTTCCTGATATTTTGAAAGCTATTATAGAAAGAGTACCTGCTCCAAAAGGTAATCCAGATGAGCCATTACAGGCTTTAATTTTCGACTCTGTGTATAACCCTTTCCGTGGGATTGAGGTAATTTTTAGAGTAATTAATGGAAAGATTACTAAAGGACAAAAAATTAAGTTCTTAGCTACTGGGAAAGAATATTTTGCAGATGAAATTGGTACATTGAAATTGAACCAAGTTCCTAAGAAAGAGATTTTGACTGGGGATGTAGGATATTTAATTAGTGGAATTAAAGAAGCAAAAGAGGTTAAAGTAGGAGATACTGTAACAGATGCGAAAGAACCAACTTCACATATGATTGCTGGTTTTGAGAATGTTAAGCCAATGGTTTTTGCTGGAATTTATCCTGTGGACACAGAAGATTATGAAGAACTTCGTAACTCTATGGAAAAGTTACAGCTTAATGATGCTTCTTTAGTGTTTACTGCAGAGAGTTCAGCAGCATTAGGATTTGGATTCCGTTGTGGATTCTTAGGAATGTTGCACATGGAGATTATCCAAGAGCGTTTAGAAAGAGAGTTTAACATGACTGTAATTACTACAGTACCAAACGTTTCTTATTATGCTTATACTAAAAAGGATCCAGAGACTGCAATTATTGTAAACAATCCATCTGATTTACCAGAACCATCTAAATTAGAAAGAGTAGAAGAGCCTTATATTAAAGCTACTATTATTACTAAGAGTGACTTCGTTGGACAAGTAATGAGTCTTTGTATTGATAAGCGTGGATTGATCACCAATCAAACATATATTACTGAGGATAGAGTAGAGTTAACTTTTGATATGCCACTTGCAGAAATTGTATTCGATTTCTACGATCGTCTAAAAACAGTTTCTAAAGGGTATGCTTCTTTTGATTATTCTCCTATCGGAATGAGAACTTCCAACTTGGTGAAAATTGACGTAATGCTAAATGCAAACGTAGTGGATGCTTTATCAGCATTAATGCACGCGGACAATGCATATACCATTGGTAAAAAGATGTGTGAGAAATTAAAGGAACTTATACCTCGTCAACAATTTGATATTCCTATTCAAGCTGCTATTGGAGTAAAAGTAATTGCTCGTGAAACAGTGAAAGCACTTCGTAAAGACGTTACTGCTAAATGTTATGGAGGAGATATCTCTCGTAAACGTAAGCTTTTAGAAAAGCAGAAAGCAGGTAAGAAACGTATGCGTCAAATTGGAAACGTTGAAATTCCACAAGAGGCATTTATGGCTGTTTTAAAATTGAATGACTAGACTTAGTTTACTAAGACTTTAATATAAAAAAATAGGCTTCCCAAAAACTTGGGGAGCCTATTTTTTATTTAAATGGTTCGATATGATTATTCAAAGTCTGTAAATCCATATACCCAGATTGTTTCCAAAGTAATTTACCTTTTTGAAAAAGCATCAAAGTAGGGACACCTCTCATTTGGTATTTTGTGGAATAAAAAGTGGTTAATGCAGTATTTTTATCTATATCTATTTTGATAATCGTAATACTGTCTCCCATCTGTTTTTTTAATTGCTCTAGCACGGGCGCAAGCATTTTGCAAGGTCCACACCAAGTAGCAAAGAAGTCAACAAGAACTAACTTGTCACTCTGTATTAATTTATCAAAAGACTCCATAATTTAATTATTTTGTTGAACTACAAGAAATTGTACTTGGACAAGGTGTGTTACTCAAGGCCATAGAAGTGTTTTTAATAGCTCCAAATCCACCAATTACATCTATCATATTATGAAAACCTCTAGCCTTTAGAATGGATGCTGCAATTAACGAACGGTATCCACCTGCACAATGAATGTAGAATGGTTTAGATGTAGGAAATTGCTCGATGTAATCATTTAAGAAGTCAAGAGGTGTATGATGTAGATCCGTATAATCTAATCTTGCAGTATTATATTCTCCTGGCTTACGTACATCAAAAATAGGTAATGGTTCAGTAAGGGTTTTTTCAGCTAATGTATTTGCGTCTACTTGCGATACACTATCTGTTTGATTACCTTGCTCAATCCAAAGGGTCAATCCATCTTTTAAGTATCCTAAGGTATTATCGTAGCCCACTCTAGACAATCTTGTAATAGTTTCTTGTTCTCTTCCTTCTGGACATACTAATAAAATAGGTTGAGCAATATCTTTTATTAGGGCTCCAACCCATGGTGCAAATTGTCCATCTAATCCAATAAAAATAGAACCTGGGATATGTGATTTAGCAAAGTCAGCTGCGCTTCTTACATCTAGGATAAGTGCATTATTAGCTTCCACTGCTTCTTTAAATTCGCTAGGAGTAAAGGCTTTATTATTATCGATAATTGTTTGAACGTTTTGGTAACCTTCCTTATTTAACTTCACATTTAATGGGAAATATGCAGGCGGAGGTAATAACCCATCAGTTACTTCTTTAATAAACTCCTCTTTGCTCATATCTGAGCGCAATGCGTAATTAGTTTTCTTTTGCTCTCCTAAAGTACCAATAGTTTCTTTACTCAAGTTTTTTCCACAAGCAGAACCAGCCCCATGAGCAGGGTATACTGTTAGGTGATCTGCTAAAGGCATAATTTTATTTCTTAAACTTTCAAATAAGGTTCCAGCAAGTTCTTCTTGGGTTAAATTTGCTGCTTTTTGAGCTAAATCTGGTCTCCCAACATCTCCTAGGAACAAAGTATCTCCAGTAAATATAGCAACATCCTCTGCTTTTTCATTTTTTAGTAAATACGTAGTACTCTCCATAGTATGTCCTGGAGTATGTAAAGCTGTAATGGTTATATCTCCTAAGTGAAATACTTCATTGTCTTTAGCAATATGTGCTTTAAATGTTGGGTTGGCGTTAGGTCCATAGATAATAGGGGCACCTGTTAATTCTGATAAAGTAACGTGTCCACTAACAAAATCTGCATGGAAATGCGTTTCAAAAATATATTTAATCTTTGCATTATCCTTTTGAGCTTTATCAATATATTGTTGAACTTCTCTTAAAGGGTCTATAATGGCTACTTCACCATTACTTTCAATGTAATAGGCTCCTTGAGCTAGACATCCTGTATAAATTTGTTCTATTTTCATTTTATTTCTTTTATCGTTTTTGTAAAAATAAGAAGATGTTTTGGATTGTAAAGTAACTTTGTTTACATACTATAAAAACAACTCATTAATTAGTATAAAAAAAGACATGGTTAATACAAAATAACCGAATCCAGTTTTTAGTTGGCTGTCTTTTAAAAATCGGGTCAAATACATCCCAAGTAATATTCCTAGGATAGATAGTAGACTAAAGCTTAGTAAGATATCCCACTGCATCATTGCTATTTGTAGATCGGATACAAAACCTACAAGAGATTGTATTGTAATAATAGATAAGGAGGTACCAATGGCCATTTTCATAGGAAGCTTTAAAGAAAATACCAAGATAGGAATAATTAAAAATCCGCCTCCGGCTCCAACGCTTGCTGCTATCATTCCAATTAAAGCCCCTTGGAAAATAAGCTTTAAATAGGAGCCATTGGATGCTTTACTTTGATCAACTGGTTTTGAGCTAATCATTTTTAGTGCGGCAAATAGCATTACCACAGCAAAAGCAAACATCACTAAGGTGTTTTTTTGTACCATAATGCCTAAGATATCAAACTCTGTTGGTATTAAAGGCAATAATACTACCCTAGTTAAGTAGACACTTAAGACAGAAGGAATTCCAAACCATACCACGGCTTTATAATTGACATTGTTTTGATAAATGTTTTTTATAGCACCTATTGTAGTAGTGCTTCCAACTATAAATAAAGAATAGCTTGTTGCAATAAAGGGCTCTATCTTTAGTAAGTAAACTAAGACAGGAAGAGTTAAGATGGATCCACCACTGCCTATTAATCCTAAAGATACGCCTATTAATAAAGCGCAGAAATAGGCTAAAATTGAGGTTGTATCCATATTTTATAAATTAGATGTTATTTCGATATATTTTCTATTCAAACGAATGATGTTTTTATTTTCTAATGTTTTTAATACTCTAGAAATAACTACTCTAGAAGTATTTAGTTCTTCTGCTAATTCTTGATGAGTGTTGTTAATTCTGTTACTCTTATAGATGTTAGCCTTTTCATTTAATAGCTTAAGTAGTCTTTCTTCCATATTCATAAAAGCCAGGGAGTCTATTGCTCCTAATAGTTCATGCATACGGTTATTGTAGCTGTTGAGAACAAAATTTCTCCAGCTTTTATATTTAACTAACCATTCATCCATTTTATTAACAGGAACAAGTATCATGCTGCCTGCTTTTTCTACTATAGATCTAATTTGACTTTGCTTTTGGCCAAGACAACAAGTTAGAGTCATAGCGCAAGTATCTCCTTTTTCGATATAGTATAACACTATCTCTCCTTCTTTTTGATCTTCTCGAATGATTTTAATTGCTCCGGATATCAATATTGGAATATATTGGATATATTGACCTATATCCATAAGAGTTTCATTCTCATCGAATTCCTTATGGATAGCTATTTGGGAGAGTTCTTGTAATAAATCTGCTTCGAAAACATCTTTGAAGTTTTTGACAATAGTATCTTGCATTATTATTCTTGCTTAAGTTAAGGCTCCTAAATTAACTTATTTGATTGATAAAGACAACCCATGTAAATAAGGAAATGACCAGAGAGAATTAAAAAAAGTGTTTTTTTAAAGGGAAAACTTGGCGTACTGTTTTTTTAGCAGGTTTAAAAACACTCTATTAATGTGGTAGTTTTTTTTGAATTAAGCCATATAGCCATGTACCTAGTAAAGCACCAACAATTGCGATAAGTATAGGAGAGAATCCTGCTCCTAATAATGCAAACATCGGCCCTGGACAAGCTCCAGCTAATGCCCATCCTAATCCAAAAAGAATACCTCCTAATAGATATCTTGGAATACTTTTGGTTTTAGGGTGAAATACAATAGGGTTATTACTAAAGTCTTTTACTTTGTATTTTTTTATTATAAGTGTAGCAATTACAGATATACTTAATGCTGTGCCTATAATTCCATACATATGAAAACTTTCAAATTGAAACATTTCATAAATTCTGTACCAAGATGCTGCTCCAGATTTAAACATTCCTATTCCAAAGAAAATTCCCAATAAGAGATATGCTGTTTTTTTCATTTTTTTAGGTTTAAAAGATTAAAGGAAATAGTAGATGTACCATAATTAAGCCACCAATAAAGAAGCCTATAACTGCAATAAGTGATGGTAGTTGAAAATTACTCAAGCCAGAGATAGCATGTCCAGAAGTACATCCACCTGCATATCTAGAGCCAAAACCTACTAAAAGTCCGGAAATAAGTAAAATCATTATGGATTTAGGATCCTGCCAAGCCTCAGAGGAAAATAGTTCTTGTGGAACATAAGTGGAACCAGGATCAGAAAAACCAAGAGATTCTAATTTTTGTATCGTAGTTTGGGAGATAGGTACAGGACTTTGGTCTATACTTAGGTAGTGATAACTTATAAATCCTCCGATAATTGTTCCCACTAAAAATAATAAATTCCAAGACTGTGCTTTCCAGTCTATTTTAAAGAAATCAGAAGTTTCTCCTGCTCCCATCATAGAGCACATGGTTCGTAAATTGGAAGAAAAGCCAAATGATTTTCCCATTAGTAATAACAAAATTAAAGTAGTTGCTATGAAAATCCCTCCAATATACCATGGCCAAGGTTCATATATCCAGTTCATATTAAATAGTTTAAGAATTCAAAGGCAAACTTCCTGATTTTTTTCTAGAGTCTAAGTAACATGTGCTACATTAGAGAAAGTATTTTTCTTAATCCTTAAGAAGTTGATAGTTATTTAGTAGATTTAGCTTCTATTAAAACCAATAAAAGACAAAAATGAATCAGAATAAAAAACATAAAGTTGTATTTCAGTTTAATACTAACACTATTTTAGAGCAAAAAGCCTTGTTAACCTACGTAAACAATGTGAAGAAGCATTGGGAGGATGAAGTAGAAATTAATGTTGTGGTACACGGACCAGGTATAGATATGCTATTAGTAAACAAAACGATGGTAGGAGAATCCTTAGGAAATGTAATGAAAAGAGGTATTGTTTTTTATGCATGTGAAAATACACTTGAGGCTCGCAAAATTTCTAAGGAAAATATTATTCACGGAGTAGAGTTTGTCAAGTCTGGTCTAGTGACAATTATTGAACGACAGGAAGAAGGTTGGGCTTATATCAAATGTAATTTATAACATTTTATAGGTGTTTCGATTGATTGATTAAAAAACTAATTAATTTTGTAATCTAAGTTTTTTAAAAAAATACTTTTCATGATAATAGATGTTTCTTCGTTTTGCCAATATTTAGATGCTAAAGCCAATGGAATTGGTTCTGAAGACCAAATTGTGGTAGATACTATTTCAGTTGATAGTAGGAGTCTTATACACAATAAAAACACCTTATTCTTCGCTTTAGAAGGACAAAACCACGATGGACATTTGTTTATTGAGCAATTAATTCAAAAGGGAGTTAGGTATTTCGTTGTATCTACTACTTATAAGATGTCACCTCCTAAAGGAGTGGTGTTTTTTATGGTGAGCAATACCCTATACGCATTGCAAAAGTTTGCCCAATTCCATAGAGGAAAATTTAGTTATCCTGTAATAGGTATCACTGGAAGTAAAGGAAAAACCGTAGTAAAAGAATGGTTGAACTTTCTCTTAGAAGACCAATTTAATATTATTAAAAGTCCTAAAAGTTATAATTCTCAAACAGGGGTTCCATTGTCTGTTTTGTACATGGAAGCCCATCATAATCTTGCTATTTTCGAAGCAGGTATTTCTCAAGTAAAAGAGATGGGAAATCTCCAGAGGATTATCCAGCCAACCATTGGTATTCTAACCAATATAACCAATGAACATCAAGAAGGATTTACAAGCGAAGAGCAAAAACTTGAAGAGAAATTATTGCTTTTTGAAAACAGTGATATAATACTTGCTAAGCAAGATCCTAAATTGGACAAGCTATTAGGGAGTAAAAAATATTTAACCTATAGTTTAACGGATAGCTCAGCATGGTTATTTGCTCAAGTGAAAAGTAATAAGTTAGAGCTAGTATGTAAAGATGGCACTCGTTTTTTTGTGGACTTACCATTTAGTTCTGTAGAAGATATTGACAATATTCTCTTATGTATACTAACAATGCTCCATTTAGGGTACACCACCTCGAGCATACAAGAGAGAATCCCTTTGCTTTTCCCTGTAGAATTAAGATTGCAACTTTTAAACGGCTCTAATTCTTGTACCTTAATTGAAGATGTTTATAATGCAGAATATGCCTCACTAGTGATAGGTCTAGATTTTATGGAGAAACATAAATCTAGTGGGCAGAAGACAGTTATTTTATCGGATATAATAAAGAACGGTTATGATAATAAGGTAGTTTATACTTTAGTAAACCAACTTTTGAAAGACAATAAAGTAACCCGTTTAATTGGTATTGGTCCACAAATAAGCAAGCACTTATTTTCTTTACCAAATACATGGCTTTTTGAATCTACTGATGAGTTTCTAGCTAAGGTTTCCTTGGAAGACTTTCAACAAGAGACCATCTTAATTAAAGGAGCAAGAGCATTTCGCTTCGATAAGATTGTGGCTTTACTAGAAAAAAAGACACATGAAACAGTATTAGAGGTTAACTTAACTGCTATACGACATAATCTGAATTTTTATCGATCTAAGTTATTCGGTAATACAAAGATTATGGTAATGGTAAAAGCCTTTGGTTATGGTAATGGTAGCTATGAAATAGCAAAGCTTTTATCCCATGAGAAGGTAGATTATCTAGGCGTAGCTTATACCGATGAAGGAATTGAATTAAGAAAGTCAGGGGTGAAGACTAAAATTATGGTAATGAACCCAGAACAGAGTTCCTTTAATGCTATGTTAGCTTATGATTTAGAACCTGAAATATATAGTGTCCATGAGTTGAAAGCTTTTTTAAAAATAGCTAGATCTAAAAATGCACTTCAATATCCGATTCATATTAAGTTAGATACAGGAATGCATCGTCATGGATTTTTAACCCATGAAATCCCAGAATTAATAGATATACTTCAAAAGACAAATATTGTGGAGGTAAAAAGTATTTTCTCTCATTTGTCTAGTAGTGATATGCCAGAGTATAGAGATTTTACACTCGATCAAATTAAAACTTTCGAAAAAGATAGTTTGTTTCTATCTCAAAGTTTAGGTATAAAACCGATAAGGCACATTTTAAATACCTCTGGTATTTATAATTTTCCAGAATATCAATTGGATATGGTTAGAATAGGTATAGGTCTTTACGGTGTGGGAAATGATCCAAAAGAAATGAAGCAATTACAAAATGTAAGTACCTTGAAGACCAAGATAATGCAAATTAAGACTTTAGATAAAGACCAAAGTATAGGTTATGGTCGTATGTATCGAACTAGTCAAAAGGTGCGTATCGCTACTATTCCAATTGGATATGCCGATGGTATACACCGTTCTTGGGGTAATGAAAAAGGCTATGTTATTATCAACAACCAAAAAGCAACTATAGTAGGATCGATTTGTATGGATATGTTAATGGTAGATGTTACAGATATTCCATGCGAGCAAGGTGACACAGTTATTATTTTTGGAAAAGAGCTTCCGGTCACCTATATAGCCAAGACAATCAATACTATTGCCTATGAAATTTTAACTAGCATAGCACAAAGAGTAAAAAGAATATTTTTTGAAGAGTAAATTAGTTATATTTTTGCAGTACAAATATGAAAAAAAATAAAAGTTATGGGATTTATTAAGGAATTTAAGGAGTTCGCTGTTAAGGGGAATGTAATGGACCTTGCAGTAGGGGTGATCATTGGTGGTGCTTTTGGTAAAATTGTTACTAGTGCTGTTAATGATGTAATTATGCCATTAGTGTCTGCTATTATTGGGACACCTGATTTCTCTAATCTTTACGTTGTATTAAAAGGTAGAGATGCTGTAACTGCTGGGGCAACTTTAGTAGACGCTAGAGCAGTAGATGGAGCTGTTATTTTCGCTTATGGTAATTTTATTACTGAAGTAATTAGTTTCTTATTATTAGCTTTAGTAGTATTTATTTTAGTAAAAGGAGTGAATAAACTTCGTGAAGCAGAAAGTAAACTATTACAGAAGAAAGAAGCTGAAGAGGCTGCACAGGAAGAAGTGGTAACTCCAGAGCAACCAAAAGGTCCAACTCAAGAGGAACTTTTAGAGCAAATTAGAGATTTGTTAAAAAACAAACAATAATTTTACCTATACAATAAAAGCCACATCATTGATGTGGCTTTTATTTTTATAGTATGTTTGTCTTAGTTTTATTAAATTTAATATATGCCTTTATTTAAAACCATCCTAACCCCCCACAGTAAAGTACTGATTTGGAAAATAGAAGAAACTATGGATCAACTCCTAGAAGGGATTGAGCTAAAGGAAAGTAGTTTAGATAGAGTTAATAGTATGAAGTCTAGTATACACCAAAGAGGATTTCTTAGTGTTCGCCACTTATTGAAACATGCTGGTTATACGGATTTAGATTTGGCTTATGAATCATGTGGGCGTCCTTATTTACAAGATTCTTCTTATATTTCTATAACGCATTCCTTTGAGTTTGCCGCAATAATAATTAGTCAACAAAACGTTGGTATTGATATTGAGAAGAAAAGAGATAAAATTATAAAAATCTCTACTAAGTTTTGCAATATACAGGAGCTAGATGCTGTTACTAAAGAAAAAAATTCCATTGAAGCACTTACCCAAATATGGTGTGCTAAAGAAGCTATGTTCAAAATGTGTAAAAGTAGAAGCCTTAGTTTTAAGGACCATATGGAAGTTGACTTAAAAGGAGATTCTTGGGTAAGTAAAGATGAGTTTGAGTGCGAATTCAAGTATTATAAGGAAGACTTACAGGATTTTATGTTGGTTTACGCCTTTGAAAAAAAAGCGGAAAATTAAAATTAATTGTTATTTTTGTGAAAAGTAAAAAGATAAAAAATGAAAATGGAAAATAATTTAGGGTATGCAACGCCCGTAGCAAATGAGTCTGATATTGTAAAGGCTCAGTTTTATAAAAAAACCTATGCTAATTTAGCTGGTGGTGTTTTAGTATTTATACTTTTTGAAGCTATACTATTAAATACTCCTGTGGTTGTAAATGCAATGCTTAGTTTATTAGGGCAAGGAAATTTTGCTTGGTTACTATTAATCGGAGGATTTATGGCTGTAACTTGGTTTGCTCAAAGTTTAGTTTATAAAACTGCTAATAAACCACAGCAATATGCTGGTTTTGCACTGTATATTTTAGCTGAAGCACTTATTTTTGTACCAATTTTATATGTAGCAATGCATATGACAGGGGATATGTCTTTAATTGTACAAGCTGGAGTTTTAACCTTAGCTCTTTTTGGAGGGTTAACTGGAGTAGTTTTTGGATCTAATGCGGATTTTTCTTTCTTGCGTTCTATTCTAACAATCGGATTTTTCCTTGCATTAGGAGTGATTGTAGCTGGTATGTTATTTGGATTTAACTTAGGATTATGGTTCTCTTTTGCTATGGTAGCATTAGCCTCAGGTTCTATTTTATATAATACATGGCAAATTAAAAATGAGTTCTCTGCTGATCAGTATTTACCTGCATCATTGAGCTTATTTGCCTCTTTAATGTTATTATTCTGGTATATTCTACGTATTTTAATGAGTAGAAATAACTAGTTCTAGATTAACGATTTAATACTAGCCGTACTTAACATAAGTACGGCTTTTTTTATAAAATATAAGAAAGTTATGTTTGAGTTTTTCTTCGATTCCTATAAGGACACCTCTATTGTAGACTTGATTCTTGAAATAATAGTGTTTGTTTTTGGAATATTGAGTGTTTGGTATGCTAAAAAAGAAAATTTATTGGTTTTTCCAACTGGTATTCTTGCTACTATTATATCGGTGTATTTGCTGTATAAAGCAGGTTACTTTGGGGATATGATTCTCAATGCATATTATTCCATTATGAGTGTTTACGGTTGGTATATGTGGACTAGAAAAAATAAAAGCGTTGATTTGGTTCAAATTAGCCGTACTAATGGTAGAGAAAAACTAATAGGACTTGGACTTTTTTGTATAACGGTTATATTTGTTTATATCATTTACCAAGTATTTAATCCTGTACTAGAATTCGTGAATTACGTAGATTTATTTACTTCTGGAATATTTTTTACTGCAATGTATTATATGGCCCTCAAGAAAATTGAAAATTGGGTACTATGGTTAATCGGTAATTTAATATCTATTCCCTTATATGCCTATAGAGGGTTAGGGATAATTGCTTGCCAATTTATTATTTTTACTTTTATGGTAATTATAGCTTATATTTCGTGGTATAAAATATTAAAGCAGCAACAAAAAAATATTCAAAATGGATAAAGATTTACTATATAAAGAATTGTCTTTTAAGGCGGTAAGAAGTGGAGGAGCAGGAGGTCAGCATGTAAATAAAGTATCCTCAAAAGTGGTGTTGTTCTTTGATATAGAGCAGAGTAAAGTTTTAAATGAACAACAAAAAAGCCTAGTTAAAAGTAAACTTTCTAGTAGAATTAATAAAGAAGGGGTACTAGTTTTAGAATCGGATAAGACCAGAAGTCAAATCAAAAATAAGGAGATTGCTTTTTATAGATTGCTGTTAATTATTCAAGGAGCTTTAGTGGAAGATAAACCGCGAAAGGATACTAAAATACCCTATTCAAAACTTATAAAACGCAAAGAGAATAAAGTTCGAAATTCTCAAAAGAAAGAACTAAGAAAGAAAATCAGGTAAGCTAGAAGAATTTAAGAGCAAAAAAATATTTTTTTGCTTTGATTTTGAAATTAACTTTTCCTGACTAACTTTGCGCCATAAATCTCAAAGGGGTGCCCTATCGGGCTGAGATCATACCCATAGAACCTGGGCGGGTAATGCTGCCAAGGGAAACAATATAGACTATGTTCTTATAGTTCTATTGTGGAAAAGTGTAATTATTAATTTTTAAAAAAGATAATTGCCCCTTTTATTTGTAATTTTTTTACGAATGAAAAACAAAATTATTCATCCGATTTTAGCGTGTGTTTTGGCTTTAGGATCAACAAGTGTAGCTTCAGCCCAAGACAATTTGACCAAGCAAAAGGATTCTATTACTCAAAGCGTATTAGATGAAATCGTTTTATCTGCTATTGTAGCTACTGATAAAACCCCAGTTGCTTTTGAGAATCTTAGTAAAAAGCAATTAGCAACCAAGAACTTAGGGCAAGACCTTCCTACAATGATGGCTATGATGACCTCGGTAGTTACTACAACAGATGCTGGTAATGGTGTTGGTTACTCTAGTTTTAGAGTAAGAGGTAGTGATGCAACAAGGGTAAATGTAACCCTTAATGGAATTCCTTATAATGACAGTGAGTCTCAAGGGGCATTTTGGGTAAATATGCCAGATTTTACCTCTTCTGTACAGAACTTGCAATTGCAAAGAGGAGTAGGGACTTCTACTAATGGTGCGGCGGCATTTGGAGCCAGTTTAAATCTTCAAACAGACAATTATTCCTATGATCCTAAAGGGGAGGTTTCTACTTCTTTTGGAAGCTATAATACCCATAAATACACCGTTAAGCTTAGTACAGGCTTAATAGATAATAAGTTCGAAATTTCAGGACGATTATCCGATATTAAATCTGATGGTTATGTGGATAGAGCAAGTTCAGATTTGAAAAGCTATTATTTACAAGGGGTTTATGTTGGTAATACTACTTTGTTAAAAGCCATTACTTTTGGAGGTAAACAAAAGACATACCAAGCTTGGAATGGTGTAGATAAAGAGCAAATGGAACTGTATGGACGCCGATTTAACACCTCAGGTATGTATTTTGATGATGATGGTAAAATGCAATTCTACGATAATGAAACGGATAATTATACACAAGACCATTATCAGTTACATTGGACGGAAAAATGGTCAGATAATTGGTCAAGTAACCTTTCCTTACACTATACAAAAGGCAATGGATATTTTGAGAACTATAAGGTAAATGACAAATTACAAAACTATGGCTTACCAATAATTAATATGGAGGATAAGCAAATTAGCAGAAGTGATATCATTCGTACAAAGAGTTTAAATAACCACTTTTATGGAACTGTATTTAACGTGAATTATACTAAAGATAAGATTAACCTTATTCTTGGGGGTGCAGTAAATAAATACCAAGGTGATCACTATGGTAATATTTTATGGGTTAAGCAACCAGTTGATTTTATGTATAATCAAGAATATTACCGCAATGAATCTACTAAAGTAGATATGAGCTTTTTCTCTAAATTAAACTATCAATTTAATGAACAGTTTAGTCTTTATGTGGATCTTCAATATCGCCAAGTACATTATAAAGCAAATGCTATAGAAACTGGATTAGTAGATGATACTTTTGGTTTCTTCAATCCAAAGGCAGGTCTTATCTATGATGTAGACTCTAACAATCAACTTTACTTTTCTTATGCTAGAGCAAGTAGAGAGCCAAGTAGAAATGACTATGAGGGTCTAGGTAAACCTAAAGCAGAGAAATTAGATGATTATGAATTAGGATGGAGATTCAAAAGTGAAAGAGCAAGTGTAAATGTAAACGCTTACTTGATGAATTATAAAGATCAATTAGTTTTAACAGGTGAACTTAATGATACTGGAGCCTCTTTAAGAGCTAATAGCGGTAGCAGTTACCGTTTAGGCTTAGAAGTGGATGCAAATCTATTTATTGTGGATAAGTTAATTTGGAGTCCAAGTGTTAGTTTAAGTACAAATAGGAATAGAAATTACAAGGCTTTATGGCTGGGAGAGCAAAAGGATTTTGGTAATACTGCAATTGCCTTTTCACCAGATTTTATAGCCTCTAGTACTTTAAGCTATTTACCTTTAAAAGGCATGTCTGTTTCTTTATTGACTAGATATGTTTCTTCACAGTATATGTCTAATATAGAGACTGAGAATTCTAAATTAGATTCTTATTTTGTAAATGATTTAAATATCAGCTATACATTGGACGTAAACTCTTGGCTTAAAAGTGTGGAGTTCTCTTTATTGGCCAACAACCTTTTTAATGTGAAATATATTTCAAATGGTTATTATTGGTCGGATTTTGATGGAACTTCTATGATAGATGGTGCTGGGTACTATCCGCAAGCGGAATTTAATATTTTAGCAGGTGTAACCTTTAAGTTTTAAATAAGAAAAGCCAACTTTTAAAGTTGGCTTTTTTAATATCTAATTGTAATTACTTGAGGGTTTCTTATATTATCTACTTGAACTGGATAACTTTTTAAGGGATAATATTTTTGACTTGTATCTAAAGGCATTCCATTTATAGTACTGTAAAAAAATTCTTTTCCTTGATGGCTCGCTAAATCTTTACATACTAGGGCATCTCTTCCCGGGGTTTTTAGTTGAAGTCTTGAATTACTTCCATGTATTGGATGATTAGCACAAGCTAAATCAAAAGCAGCAAAATATCCTCCAGCATTTCTAATGAACAATCCGGAAATTCCGTAGTTTGGTGTAATATATATACCATTTGGATTTTTTACATCATTGGCATCTGGATTATTTAGGTTTAAAGAGAAATTCACTGGTTGAGCTGGAAGGTATGGGTTAAAGTTACCTATTTGATCACTTGAACACCCTGTGATAAAAAGACTTATAATTAATAATAGCAAAACATTTTTCATATGGGAATTTTTTGTAATACAAATTTAATTAATTAACTTTGACAAAGAGTAACATTTCAAGTATAAGAATACTAAATATAAAACAAAAATATTATTGTTGGTAGAAATCCCGTTTTGATGGGATTTTTTCTATTTATATAAACCATTAATTATGAGTAAGATTTCGTATTATACTGCAGAGGGGTTAAAAAAGTTGAGAGACGAACTTGAGCAGTTAAAAAGTGTTGAGCGTCCAAAGGCTTCTCAAGCAATTGCTGAAGCTAGAGACAAGGGAGATTTATCGGAGAATGCGGAGTACGATGCAGCAAAAGAAGCACAAGGTTTATTAGAACTTAAGATTTCTAAGTTTGAAGAAGTTGTTGCCAATGCTAGATTAATTGACGAGTCACAATTAGATACAAGTAAAGTACTTGTTTTATCTAAAGTAAAAATTAAGAATCAAGCAAATGGAGCAGAGATTACATATACTCTTGTAGCTGAAAGTGAGGCTGATTTAAAGGCAGGAAAGATATCTGTAACATCACCTATTGGAAGAGGATTATTAGGTAAGAGTGTCGGAGAAATTGCAGAGATTACAGTTCCTAATGGAACGATGAAATTTGAGGTTTTAGAAATTTCTAGAAATTAAATAATCAAATAGTTATGGCATCCATTTTTACAAAAATTATTCAGGGAGAAATTCCAGCTTACAAAGTAGCAGAGAATGATAAATTTTTAGCATTTTTAGATATTAATCCAAATGCTAAAGGTCATACATTATGTATTCCTAAAAAAGAAGTAGATAAGATTTTTGATCTATCTAAAGAGGAGTATGCAGAACTAATGGAGTTTTCAAGACAAGTTGCTATAGCACTTGAGAAAGCAATTCCATGTAAGCGCGTAGGAATGTCGGTTGTTGGTTTGGAAGTACCTCATGTACATGTGCATTTGATACCATTACAAACAATGGACGATATTCGTTTTACTAAGAAAGAAAAATTTTCTGAAGAGCAGTTTAAAGAGATTGCTAAAGCGATTCAAGACAAACTATAGCAAGAGATAATCTTTTGATATTCAAATAAAGCCATCTAAAATTTAGATGGCTTTTGTTTTTTATAAATAACTGTAAAGGTAGAACCTTTACCTATTTCAGACTGTAGCACTTTTACAGTTCCATTTTGAAAGTCTTCTACAATTCTTTTAGTCAGGGATAATCCTAGTCCCCAACCTCTTTTTTTGGTAGTATAACCAGGTTCAAATATTTTTTTGTAATGCTTTTTTGGTATACCATTACCACTATCCTTAATATTGATCGTTACTTGCTGTTCTGTATCTTGAATATAAAGGCTTATTTTTCCCTTGCCTTTAATGGCATCAATAGCATTTTTAAGTAGATTTTCAATTGTCCAGGAATGCAGCTCTTTATTTAAAGGTATCCAAATTTCATAATTGGGTAAACTAATTTGAAAATCAATTTGGTTGGAATTCCTTTTTTGAATGTATTCGAAGGTCTTTTTTGTTTCATGTACAATATCTAATGGTAGCAATACGGGTTTAGATCCAATTTTTGAGAACCTATCGGCTATTATTTGTAATTTATTCACATCTTTTTGAACTTCAGAAATAATATAATCCTCTACATTTTCTATTTTCATTATTTCTATCCAACCCAATAGGGAAGTTAGGGGAGTACCAATTTGATGAGCTGTTTCTTTAGCCATTCCAGTCCAAAGTCTATTTTGTGAGGCACTTTTATTGCTTTTATAAAACACGATTATTAAAACAGTGAAAAATAAGAAGATCAGTACTAAGGAAAGAGGGTAATATTTTAATTTAGTTAATAGGGAAGAATCCCCATAATATAAGTACTGGCTTTGTTGACCTACATTTATAACTATTGGGGCGTTTTGAGATTTAAGTTTTTTAAGAAAGGCATCTAATTCTTTGGTATTAGAACTAATATATTCTGGAATATTAGTAGTAGAAATAATACTATCTCCTTGGGTTGTTTGAATAATGGGTATTGTCCTATTTTCTGTTAGAATAAGAAGTATTAAATCTAAGTTAGTGTCAAACTTAGCATGATCTAATGTATTGGAAGCTTCAGCCCAGATATTCATTTTTAATCTTTCCTCTTCTTTATACATTTGGAAAAAGGAATAGGTATTCCATAATATGAATACTAGGGCAATAAATGCTAGTCCTATGGAAAGCCAACGGAGAATTTCTTTTTTATTATGGATCATAATGTTATTTGAACCTTAAAAATAGGTAAAAAAAGGGGAACAATAAAAGTAATTACTACTAGGATTTACTTTTATTGTTGTGAAAGCTTTTGTAAATTTACTCTTTTCAAACCAGATATCTTATTCATATGAAGACAATTACACCAGGAGAGATTCCTGTACACGAATTGCAAGGCTATTTACAAGGCTCTATAGGACCTAGACCAATAGCATTAGCTAGTAGTGTCGATGCACAGGGAACCCCTAATTTATCCCCATTTAGTTTTTTTAATTTGTTTAGTGCTAATCCTCCCATTTTAATTTTTTCACCCTCTAGAAGAGTTAGAGATAATACGGTGAAAGATACCCTTAGAAATGTAGAGGCCACTAAAGAAGTGGTGATAAATGTTGTAAATTATGACCTCGTACAACAAAGCTCTTTATCTAGCACAGAATATAGCTCTAGTGTAAATGAATTTATAAAAAGTGGACTTACAATGCTGCCGTCAGAGGTTGTAGCTCCTTTTCGAGTAAAAGAAAGTCCTGTGCAAATGGAGTGTATCGTAAAAGAGATTATTTCCTTAGGCGATCAAGGTGGGGCTGGAAACTTAGTAATATGTGAAGTTGTGAAAATGCATATTAGTGAGTCGATTCTAGATAAAGATGGTAAAATTGATCAGCATAAAATAGATTTGGTATCCCGTATGGGGGGAAATTGGTATTCTCGTGCAAATAAGGGTATGTTTGAAGTAGAAAAGCCTTTATCGACTTTAGGAATAGGTGTTGATGCTATAGATCCTAATATTGTTCAAAGTAATGTGTTTTCAGGAAATGATCTTGGAATGCTAGCAAATGTAGAATCCCTACCTTCACAAAGTGAAGTAAATGAGTTTTTACAACAGGATAATGAGCTTAAAAAAATAGTAAGTGATGGGACATTAAGAGATAAATTAACCTATGCAAAAAAATTTTTAGAGGAAAATAATGTACCTTTGGCATGGAAAACTATTTTGGCAAAATAGTGTGAAAAAGTTAAACCAGGAAAATATTTAATAAAATGGAAGTTACCGGAAGAATCAAAATAATCGGACAGCCGCAAGATATCAGCAGCAGCTTTAGAAAAAGAGAACTTGTTGTTACAACTGAGGAGCAATATCCACAGCATATTACTATTGAATTTGTTCAAGATAAAGTAGATTTATTGAATAATTTTCAAATAGGAGAACAAGTAAGAGTTTCTATTAACTTAAGAGGAAGAGAGTGGACAAATCCACAAGGTGAAACGAGATACTTTAACTCGATCCACGGTTGGAGAATTGACAAAGTTCAATCAGAACAAGTTGATCCTTCTTTCCAAGGTGGATATAATCAAAACCAAGGTGGGTATAACCAAAACCAAGGTGGATATAACCAAAACCAAGGTGGATATAACCAAAACCAAGGTGGATATAACCAAAACCAAGGTGGATATAACCAAAACCAAGGTGGGTATAACCAAAACCAAGGTGGATATAACCAAAACCAAGGACAAAGTCAACAACAAGGAAATGTTGCACAGAACCCTGCACCTAGTCAATTTCCTCCAGTGAATAATTACAATGAAGAAGATCACGATGATCTACCATTCTAGTATAATGAATTTCAAAATATTAATCCCTAAGACATCTTAGGGATTTTTTTTTATTTAAGCTTATGATACATATTCTAGATCAAAATGAAATGGGGTTTCCCAAGGTCGAGTTAGCTCATGAATCAGGGATTCTAGCTATAGGAGGTGATTTAAGTACAAAGCGGTTAATGAGTGCTTATAGTAGTGGAATTTTCCCATGGTACGAGGATGGTGAGCCTATTACTTGGTGGGCACCAGCCGAACGAATGGTTTTATTCTTGGAAGAGTTGAAAGTCTCCAAGAGTATGCGACAAATTATCAATAGTAAAAAGTTCAGAGTGACTAAGAATGCTAATTTTTATGAAGTTATTTCTAATTGCCAAACAGTAAGTAGATCTGCCGGACCTGGAACTTGGATAACGGACTCTATGAGGGAAGCTTATATAAACCTTCATAAAGAGGGGTTCGCTCATAGTATTGAAGTATGGCAAGAAGATAAATTAGTTGGGGGATTATATGGAATAGATTGTAATGGTATCTTTTGCGGTGAAAGTATGTTTTCCCTTGTATCTAATGCAAGTAAAATGGCTTTTATTTCTTTGGTTGGACTTTTAAAGAAAGGCAATTATAAATTACTAGACTGTCAAGTTTATAACTCTCACCTAGCTTCTCTTGGGGCTAGAGAAATTTCTCGTGAAGAGTTTATGAATATTTTACGCGATTAGACAACTTATTTTTTATAGTGTTAATAAGTTATTAGGCGTGTTATTAACTATTAAAAATGTGGATAACTTTATATATTGTTTACTTATAGGCTTTAATTAGAAGAAATATGTTGATAACTTCAGTAAATAGTGGATAAGTTATGTTGATAAGTAGTAACTAATGTTGATAAGTAAGTATTTCGATGTTGATAACTCTAGATTATTTATAGGTTATAAACAAAATAGGGTATTTAGATTCTTAAAATCTAAATACCCTATTTTATTATTATATAGTTTAAAAACTAGCTCGAAGCCATTTGTTTCATTTTTGAAATTTTATTTACTATAACAGCAATAGCTCCATCTCCCATAACGTTACAAGCAGTTCCAAAGCTATCCATTGCGATATATAAAGCAATCATTAAACTTTGTTGTTCTGTATTAAAACCTAAGATAGAATTCAATACTCCTAAAGCAGCCATAATCGCTCCTCCAGGTACACCAGGAGCTGCAACCATAGCAATTCCTAGCATAAAGATAAATCCAATCATTTGCAGAGGATCAATCGCTGTACCTTGAATCATCATTAAAGCAATTGCACAAGCTACAATTTTTAGAGTACTCCCACCTAAGTGTATAGTAGCACATAAAGGAACAGCAAAACCTGCAATTTTAGGATCCACATCATTTTTTATACTTTGTTCCAAAGTAACTGGAATTGTAGCTGCAGAAGATTGCGTACCTAAAGCTGTGAAATATGCTGGAAGCATATTTTTCATTAAGATAAGAGGATTCTTTCCTGCTACTATTCCTGCTATTACATATTGTAATATCAATAATACGATATGCAATACGAAGATCACTCCAATTATTTTTACAAAAGTACCTAATACTAAAAATACTTGGCCGCTATAAGTCATGTTTAAGAAAATACCAAATATAAATAGCGGTAGGAAAGGAATAATTACTTTATCAATCACAGACATTACTACGCTTTGAAAGTCGTTAAAAAGGCCTTCTAAATACGTGTATTTAGAGTATGCAATACATATCCCAAGTATAAATGAAATAATAAGAGCACTCATTACATCAAACATTGCTGGAATTTCTATATTAAAGTAAGGAATAAGGCTTTTATCCATTTCCTCTAGAATCCCTAGGGAATTAGATTGAAGTAAATCTGGAAAGACACTCATAGAAACTCCATAGGTCATAAATCCAGAAAATAAAGTGGAGCCGTATGCAATTAATGTTGTTATTACTAATAGTTTTCCTGCTCCTCTACCAATATTTCCAATAGCCGGGACAATTAGACCAATAATGATTAAAGGAATAGTGAAGTTTAAGAAATTTCCGAACAAGGAATTGAACGTAATAAATATTCTAGAGATTTGTTCTGGCAAGATGTTGCCTAAAAGACTACCTAACGCAATAGCTATAATAATCTGTAATAATAGGTTCTTTTTTAAAAAATTCATAATAAATGTAGTTGTGACCGGTAAATGTATTAAAAAAAAGTAAGCCTTGAGCAAAAAATGCTCAAGGCTTACTTATTTTAACTAAATCAGGGTAGAAATTATCCTACAACTGATGCTCTTTTGAATCCAACAACAGTTAAACCTTTGCTTACAGAGTCAACATATTGAGCAACGCTCATTTTGTTTTCTTTGATGTAGTCTTGGTTAACTAATGTATTGTCTTTGAAGAAACGGTTTAATTTACCTTTAGCGATATTGTCTAACATTGCTTCTGGTTTTCCTTCTTGACGTAATTGATCTTTAGCGATTTCAATTTCTTTTTCAATGATATCAGATGCAACACCTTCTTCATTTAAAGCAATTGGGTTCATTGCTGCAGCTTGCATTGCAACGTTTCTAGCAGCTTCTTCAGCTCCTTCTGCGTTAGCAGATAATGCAACGATTGTAGCAATTTTGTTTCCAGCGTGGATGTAAGATCCGATGAAAGCACCTTCTAATTTCTCGAAAGTACCGATTTCAATTTTCTCACCGATAACTCCAGTTTGCTCGATTAATTTCTCAGCAACAGTGATGTTTTCGAATGGAGCAGCTAAGAAATCTTCTTTAGAGTTAAATTCTAACGCTAAGTTAGCGAAGTCTGTAGCTAATTTTATAAAGTCTTCGTTTTTAGCAACGAAGTCAGTTTCACAGTTTAATGTAATTACAGCACCTAAAGTTTTGTCAGCATTTACAACAGCAATAGCAGCACCTTCTGTAGATTCTCTATCTGCTCTGTTAGCAGCAACTTTTTGTCCTTTTTTACGTAGGTTTTCGATAGCTAAATCGAAATCTCCGTTAGCTTCAACTAAAGCTTTTTTACAGTCCATCATTCCGGCACCTGTAAGTTTTCTAAGCTCGTTAACTTGTGCAGCAGTAATATTTGCCATGTTTAAGTCGTATTTAATAGTTAATAAAAAAAGTCGTTATGGACAGCTGAATACAAAGGTAAACATCTATCAGCATAACGACTTTAAGATATTGTTAAAAAATTATGCTTTAGCAGCTTCTTCTTTAGAAGCAGCAGCAGTAGCTTCTTCTTTTTCAGATTTTCTTTCTGCATTACCTTCGATAATAGCAGAAGTAACTAAAGTTAAGATTTTATCGATTGATTTAGAAGCATCATCGTTTGCTGGGATAACGAAATCAACTTGACGTGGGTCAGAGTTAGTATCAACCATAGCAAAGATTGGAATGTTTAATTTTTGAGCTTCTTTAATCGCAATGTGTTCAGCTTTAATATCTACTACAAATAGAGCTGCTGGTAGACGAGTCATGTCAGCGATAGAACCTAAGTTCTTCTCTAATTTAGCACGAAGACGTTCAACTTGTAAACGCTCTTTCTTAGAAAGAGTCATAAATGTACCGTCTTTTTTCATTCTATCGATATGAGCCATTTTTTTAACAGCTTTACGAATAGTAACGAAGTTTGTTAACATACCACCTGGCCATCTTTCAGTGATGTAAGGCATGTTAGCTGCAGCTGCTTTCTCAGCTACGATATCTTTTGCTTGCTTTTTAGTAGCAACAAAAAGTACTTTTCTTCCTGATGCAGCAATTTTTTTCAAAGCTTCATTAGCTTCTTCAATTTTAGCTGCAGTTTTATATAGATTGATAATGTGAATACCATTACGCTCCATATAGATGTAAGGAGCCATGTTAGGATCCCACTTTCTAGTCATGTGTCCGAAATGAACACCTGCCTCTAGTAATTCTTTAACTTCTACGTTGTTTGCCATTTCTGTAATAGTTTACGTTCTGTTACTTTAGCAATGATTAAGTAGCGAGGAATAATATATTCGGTCTTAACCATTTAGATGCTAAACTACCTCTTACCTCAGTAAGTGGGCAACAAAAACTTAGATTTTTTAATAATAAATAAATATTAACGTTTAGAGAACTGGAATCTCTTACGAGCACCTTTTTGACCGAACTTCTTACGTTCAACCATACGAGGGTCACGCGTTAATAAACCTTCTGGTTTTAATACTGCTCTGTGTTCAACTTCGATTTCACACATTGCTCTAGCAATAGCCATACGTACAGCTTCAGCTTGACCTGTGCTTCCTCCTCCGTAAACATTTACTTTAATATCAAAGTTCTCAACATTATCAGTTAATGTTAATGGTTGTAAAACTTTGTACTGTAAAGTAGCTGTTGGGAAATAAGTTGCGAACTCTTTCTTGTTTACTGTAATTTGTCCTGTTCCTTCTGAAACATAAACACGAGCTACAGCAGTTTTTCTTCTACCGATTTTGTGAATAACTCCCATTACTTAATTTCGTTTAAATTAACGGTTTTAGGTTGTTGAGCTTCGTGTTTGTGCTCAGCACCTACATTTACATTTAGGTTACGGAATAATTGAGAACCTAATTTGTTTTTAGGTAACATTCCTTTAACTGCTTTTTCAACTAATAATGCTGGATTCTTAGATTGTAATACTTTAGCAGTTAATACTCTTTGACCTCCTGGGTAACCAGTGTGACGGATATATTGTTTATCCTCTAATTTGTTACCTGTAAGGTTGATTTTTTCTGCGTTGATAACGATTACGTTGTCTCCACAGTCTACGTGCGGTGTGTAATTTGTTTTGTGTTTACCTCTTAAAAGTACTGCAACTTTAGAAGCAAGACGTCCCAAATTTTGACCTTCAGCGTCAACAATTAACCACTCTTTTTGAGCAGTAGCTTTGTTAGCCGATACTGTCTTGTAGCTTAAACTTTCCACAATAATTTAGTATTTAATTAAACATTCCATTCCCAATTAAGGGAGTGCAAAAGTACAAATATTTATTTACTATACAAGTACATGGAGTGATTTTTTTAAATATTTTATCACTCAATGGATTGAGTTGTAAGTTGTTTAGGTGTATTTTTGCAAAGCGAATATACAGTTTTTTCTGTATTTAATTGTAAGTCTTATTATTATAAATATAGTTTCAAATAATAAGTATGTTTCTTTATTTAAAATAGAACCTCTATTTCGGAGTTAATTTTTTTACCTACTGAGTAAATGTTGGAAAAAAATTAATAGTATTTTGGATTGTAATTTTCTGGGTATTTAGCCATGTTTGCATTAAAGTATGGGGTGATTTGATCCAATACCTGTTCAAAAGATTTGTCCTCTACCCACATAAGGTCCATGATACCACACTCTTTTTTTCTATAATCCGCATAACATAATGCGATTGGTATATTTGTTTCTTTAGCTATGTGATAGAATCCTTGTTTCCATTTTTGAGAAAAGGCTCTAGTACCTTCAGGTGTATTAATGATAGCTATTTCTGGATTTGTATTCACCAAGTCAATTGCATATTGTACTAAATTTTGATTTTTTTGTCTGTCAACTCCAATACATCCAAGGGCTTTAAAGAAAAAACCAAACCATGATTTAGTATAGTAATCTTTGATGAAAATTCTAAAAGGCACACCAATTATCCAAAAGCAAGCTAGGGAATAATAAAAGTCCCAGTTTGATGTGTGTGGTACACAAAGTAAAATGCATTTCTTTTGATCTTTTATCGATATGTTATTCATGTTAAGTTTCCATCCTGTGATAGCCAACATAAATTTCCCTAGATATTTTTTCATGTGCGAATTTTTAAATAACGGCTGCAAAGGTAGGGAAACTTAGGTGCTTTTGGACATAAGGCTCTGCCGGTGTAAGGTGGGTTTTTATCCCAAAGTGCTGCTTAGTTAGCTGTTATACTGCAATTTAAAGTTTTGTTAATGTGTTGAATGACCTGATTAAATAACCTAGAAAAGAGATGAAAAGCAAAAAAAATGGTAAGAACAAAATAAATTGCTTACCATTTTTTATTTCTATTTAAGATAGAATAGATTTTTTTAAAGCTATATAAGTAAGCTTTAATAGGGACCTTATTAACTAAGGTGGATTTTCTTTTTTACAAATGTAGTCCTTAACTTATGCTTGTAACAACATAAAATTAGTGAAGTTGCGGTTTTTATGAGTTAAGTAGTTTACATTCTATAAGTGCTTTTTAATGTGCCTCTAACCAGTTTTGACCCACACCAATATCTACTACTAAAGGTACTTCGAGTTCAAAAGCGTTTTGCATTTGTTCTTTTACCATTATTTGTAGAGCTTCTAATTCATCTTTGTGTGCATCAAAAACTAACTCATCATGAACTTGAAGAAGCATTTTTGATTTCCAGTTTTCTTGTTCTAGTTTATTATGAATATTAATCATTGCTATTTTAATAATATCTGCAGCACTTCCTTGGATTGGTGCGTTTACAGCATTTCGTTCTGCAGCAGATCTAACCATAGCATTATGGGAGTTAATATCTTTTAAATATCTTCTTCTACCTAAAATGGTTTGTACGTATCCATGTTCTCTTGCAAAATCTACTTGCGTAGCAATGTAGTCTTTAAGTTTTGGATAAGTTTGGTAATAAGCATCAATTAGCTCCTTACTTTGTGCTCTACTTAGATTAGTTTGGTTACTAAGACCAAAAGCTGAAACTCCATAAATAATTCCAAAGTTCACCGTTTTGGCATGGCTTCTTTGTTCTTTGGTAACTTGATCTAATGGTACATTAAATACATTTGCAGCAGTAGAACTATGAATATCTAATCCTTTATTAAAGGCTTCGATCATTGTGTCTTCTTGGCTTAATGCTGCGATAATTCTCAATTCTATTTGAGAATAATCCGCCGCTAGAAGTACATAATTTTCATCTCTTGGTACAAAGGCTTTTCGTATTGCTTTTCCTGTTTCAGTTCTAATTGGAATATTTTGCAAGTTAGGGTTATTTGAACTTAACCTACCTGTAGCAGCTACAGCTTGCATATATTCTGTGTGAATTCTATTTGTTTTTGGATCTACCTGCTTTGGTAAAGCTTCCACATATGTGTTTTGTAGCTTAACCAAACTTCTCCATTGTAAAATGTTTTGAACAATTAGATTGTCTTGGCTTAAAGCACTTAGGATCTCTTCTCCAGTTGCGTATTGACCTGTCTTTGTTTTTTTAGGTTTGCTGCCTCCAATTTTTAATTTTTCAAATAAGATATCTCCAAGTTGCTTAGGAGAGGCTAAGTTGAATTGTTCGCCAGCTTGCTCAAAAATAGAATCCTCTAAGTTTTTTATTTCAGTTTCCAATTGCTTTTGTAAAGTTGCAAGGAAAGAAATGTCCAAAGCAATACCTTGGCTTTCCATGTCGGCTAAAACTTTTACAAGTGGAATTTCAATATCCTTGAATAAGTCTATTGTTTGGGTTTGCTCCAATAATGGTTCAAAGCATTGTTTTAATTGAAGGGTTATATCGGCATCCTCACCAGCATATTCTTTTACTAGTTCAGGGTCAATTTCCTGCATTGTTTTTTGATTTTTTCCTTTTTTACCTAATAAGTCCTCGATAGGTTGAGGAGTGTATTTTAGGTAAGTTTCTGCCAAAACATCTAAGTTATGGCGCATATCAGGATTGATTAAATAGTGAGCAATCATGGTATCAAATAAAGGTCCTTGTATACTCACTCCGTATTGCATCAATACTTTTATATCATATTTAAGATTCTGTCCTATCTTTAGAATAGAAGGAGATTCAAAAAAATCTTTGAATTCTTCCAGTATTTCTAAGGCTTCTTGTCGTTGTTCTGGTAAGGGTACGTAAAATGCTTTACCCGCTTCAAAGCTAAATGAGATTCCTACTAAGTCTGCTTCTAGTGGATTTAAACTAGTTGTTTCTGTATCCATAGCAACACTTGCTTGTTTTAGCAAGCTTTGAATAAGTAATTTTCTAGCCATTTTACTATTACACATCTGATAATGGTGTGCTTTAGTTTGTAAATTGTAAAAATAACTACTTCCTTGAGTTGCATCATCTAGTGGTTCCCCAAATAAAGAAAATTGTTCACTACCAGAGTTAGAGCTAGATTGCTCACCAATAGGAGCGCTATCGCTTTGGGATGAAGTGCTTGGTTTATTTTGATCTTCGATAAAAATTTTATCAAATTGTTCTTTCATTCTACGGAACTCTAGATCAATAAACAATGCCTCAGATTTTTCAATATCTGGTCGTTCTAGTATATATTTATCTGCTTGAAATGTTACTGGACAATCAAGCATAATGGTAGCTAATTGCTTGGATAAAATACCTTTCTCCTTGTTTGCTTCTAAGTTTTCTTTCATCTTTCCTTTTAAAAGATGTGTATTTTCTAGAAGATTTTCCATCGAGCCAAATTGCTTGATGAATTTTTTAGCTGTTTTATCTCCAACTCCTGGTAGCCCTGGGATATTATCTACAGCATCTCCCATCATTCCTAAGTAATCAATAACTTGTAGAGGATCTTCCACTTCAAATTTTTCTTTCACTTGGTCAATTCCCCAAATTTCTATGCCATTACCCATTCTTGCAGGTTTGTACATGAAAATATTTTCGGATACTAATTGGGCGTAGTCTTTATCAGGCGTTACCATAAAAACTTGAAAATCTTCTTTTTCTGCTTGCTTAGCAAGAGTTCCAATTAAGTCATCAGCTTCAATACCATTTACCTCTATAATTGGAATATGCATGGCTTGGAGTATTTCCTTAATATAAGGGACAGCTATTTTAATTGCCTCTGGTGTTTGGTCTCTATTTGCTTTGTATTCTGGGAATACTGCTAATCTAGCTTGACTGCCTCCTTTGTCAAAGGCTACTGCTAAATGATCAGGTTTTTCTCTTTTGATAACATCCAATAGGGAGTTCATAAAACCTAAGATTGCCGAGGTGTCTAGTCCCTTTGAATTAATTCTAGGATTCTTTATAAAAGCATAATATCCTCTAAAAATAAGGGCATATGCATCTAGTAAAAAAAGACGATTTTTGTTAGCCATTGAAGATGGGTTTTTGTTGTTTTCTATATTCAAAAGTCAAAGATAAGGATTTTTACTTGCTCTATAATAACTCAATTTACAACTCTAAGTATTCCAATGTATTAAGTTATTTAATTTTTGTTAAAGCCTCGCTAGTATATAATTATTACCTTATTTTTGTTCCTCTACTAGATTTAGTTATTATGAAAATTGCCTTAATTGGATTATTGTTATTTGTCTTTATTGAAGTCTATGCTTTCTTAGGTGTAAAGCAATTAATAAAAAGTAAACGTGGTTTAATCTACTACATTATAGGAAGTATTATTTTATTGGGAGTTATTTTATATGGTTTTTCCACTTTTAGCAGAGAAAAGGATTCCAATTACGCCTCTATGGTTTCCTCTAGTTTGATTTTAATCTTTTATTTACCTAAGCTAATTATAGCATTATTCACTTTTATAGAAGATATGCTACGCTTGTTAATAGGCGGGTTTAGAGCTGTTGTACAGTATTTTAAAGGGCAGAATTTTCAAGGTAATTTTATTCCAAGTCGAAGAAAGTTTATTTCCCAGTTAGCTTTAGGAATTGCTGCAATACCTTTCATCTCAGTATTACATGGAGTGTTAGTTGGTCGATTCAAGTATACTATTTATAAAACTATTTTAGAATTTGAAGATCTGCCTGTGGCATTTGACGGCTTCACAATTACGCAAATTTCAGATATTCACTGTGGAAGTTTTGATAATGAAGAAAAGCTAAATTATGCCATTGATTTAGTGAATGAGCAGCAAAGCGATTTACTTCTATTTACAGGTGATTTAGTAAATAGTCGTGCCTCGGAAATGGATAGATGGTATTCTAATTTAGGTAGGCTTAAAGCTCATCCTTATGGAAACTACTCTGTGTTAGGTAATCATGACTATGGAACTTATTCAAAATGGCCAACTAAAGAGCAAGAACAAGAGAATTTCGAGGCTATCTGCACAGGTAACTCAAAAATTGGTTTTACTCTTTTAAGAAATGAGAACCGTGTTATTACTAAAGATGGAGAATCTATTTTTATTGTAGGGTCTGAGAATTGGGGTGCTAGAATGAAGTTTATGAAATATGGAGATTTAGATAAGTCTTTAGATGGAGTAAATGCGGAAGATTTCAAGATTTTAATGAGTCATGATCCCTCACATTGGGAAGCACAAGTTTTAGATCATCCAAAGAATATTCAACTTACTTTAAGTGGACATACACATGGTTCACAATTTGGAATTGACATACCAGGATTTCTAAAATGGAGCCCTGTACAATATGTATATAAGCAATGGGCAGGCTTATATGAAAAACTAGGTAAATACCTCTATGTGAACAGAGGTTTTGGGTATCATGCTTATATGGGAAGAACCGGTATTTGGCCGGAAATTACTGTTATTGAAATACGAAGAAAAAAATAATTATATAAAGTAAAATGTATATTTTTGCACTTTTAATTGTGGAATCAATCGAAAAGTAATAATAAAAAAAATATATGTTTAGATTTGCAGATTTGCTAAAGGGGGAGTTACCAGTGCTTGTTTTTTTTCATTCGCCTAACAGCCTGGAGTGTACTCAAATGAATAGGGTTATTAAACAAATTGCAATTGAGCTTAGAGCAAAGATTAAGATTGTGAAAATCAATATTTTGAAAAATGATCTTCTGGCACAGGCTCTTCGAATAAAACATGTTCCAACCATGTTATTATATAAAAATGACATTATGATTTGGAGACAAGCACGCTTAACCGACGCAGTTACTTTAAGTAGGGTACTGCAAAATTTATTAGATTAATCCAAAGCTATATTGGTTCTCAATAAGGTATTCAATTAGTTTTGGTAAGGTGTGCTTTAGATTTTTCTCTGCCTTAAGACTATCGTGAAATAAGATAATATTTCCAGGGGAAAGTGCATTTATGGTGTTTTGATAACATTTCTCTGCATCTAAGTTTTTATCATAGTCCCTTGTAAGATTAGACCACATTACAATTTTATAATCATTTTGTTGTAATAATTTGATCTGACTGCGTGTTATTTTACCATAAGGGGGTCGAAATAATTTATTGTTTATTAGTGTAGTTTTGCCCATTATATTTTGGCACTTTTCAATATTGGCTAGATAATCGAATTTTGAGGTTTTCCAGCCATTTAAATGATTAAAAGTATGATTGGCTACTTGGTGGCCTTGATTTATTATTTCTTTAAAAATGGAAGGGTGCTTAGAGATATTATCTCCAATACAAAAAAACGTAGCCTTAATGTTATATTTGCTTAATATAGACAATACCCAAGGTGTAACCTGTGGAATAGGGCCATCATCAAAAGTTAAATATACCGTTTTCGTATCCTTAGGTTTCGACCAATGTAAGCTCGGATATAATAAAGGAAGTATAAATGTTGAGATTCTCATAGAGTAAAGATAAAAAAAAGAGTGATTTTTTAAAATCACTCTTTTTTTATTGTTATTGCTGAACTTTAGTTTACCCCTCCACCTAAAGCTCTATATAGAGCAACAAGCGAGTTTAGTTGGGTCAATTCTAAATTAATGTAGCTTAATTGTGCTGCTAAAGCGCTTTCACGTGCTGTTAAAACATCTAAGTATGTTGCCATACCTTGGATTAAAAGTTCTTCAGAAAAGTCTGTAGCATCATTATAAGACTCATATTCTAGTTTTTTCAACACTGCTTTTTTAGTTGCACTTTGATAAGTAAATAGTGCATCTGAAACCTCTTTAGAAGCTATTAGCATACTGTTTTTATAATCTAGATAAGCTTGTTCTTGAACTGCTTTAGATACTTGGTATTGCGTCTTAACTGCTCTACCATTTAGTAATGGCTGAGTTAAGCCTCCAAGAATATTTGCAAACATTGAACTTGTACTGAAAAAATCATCAAACTTAGTGCTTTGAAGCCCTCCATTAGCAGTAATTCTAAAACTTGGATAGAAGTTACTTCTACTCACATTAGTGAACTCAAAAGCTTGTCTGAAACCTAATTCAGCTGCACGAACATCAGGTCTGTTAGCTAAGAGTTGCGTAGGTACTCCAATGCTTAAATCTGTATCCATGTTTTGATTCTCTAAGCTACCTCTTTGGATTGCCTCAGGAGCTTTTCCTAGTAATAAGCTAAAGTAGTTCTCTGTCAATTTGATTGAGTTTTCTAAATCTAAAAGTAATACCTGAGCATTGTATAATTGTGCTTGGGATTGCTTAACGGCTACTTCGGTAACTTGCCCAGCATCCTTAAGAGCTACCATTGTTTCTAAACTCTTTTCTCTATTTACAATAGTGTTTTGAGTTACGATTTTTTGTTGATCTAGAGCTAATAGCTCGTAGTAAGTCTGTGCTAAAGTAGAGATAAGCTGTGTTTTTACAGCTTGATGCGCTGCTACAGATTGTAAATAACCTGCTGCTGTAGCTTTCTGGTTACTTCTTATCTTACCCCATACATCTAATTCCCAAGAGAATTGTGCTGTACCATCCCATAGATCTGTTTTCAAGCGTGTGTCACCCATCGAGCGACCTTGAGTTGTATTTTTAGAAGATACACTATGAGAATAGTTTGCACCTAGATTCAAGGTAGGGGCATAGCCCCATTTTCCTTGTTTCATATATGCTTGAGCTGCATTGATGTTTTCTAATGCAATGCGGATATCAATATTATTTTCTAAAGCTTGATCGATATACTGTAGAAGATACTGATCATTAAAAAATTCTTTCCATGCTACTTGCCCAATAGAGGTAGTGTCTTGAGTAATTTTATCTGTACGGTAAAATTGCTCATCTATTACCTGAGGCGTCTCGTATTTTTTGGCAACAAAACAAGATTGCATTGTTAAGCCTAATACCGCAATGGGAATTATTCTATATAAAGTTTGTCTTTTCATTGTTATGCGTGCTTTTTTTCTTCAAATTTCATTGGTTTAACTTTTTCTTGAAGATATTGGAATATAGCATATAATACTGGGATTATAAATACTCCAATGATTGTTCCAATTAAAAGTCCAAATGCAGCTCCTGTTCCAATTGAACGGTTACCAATATCTCCAACTCCAGTTGCAAATGCAAGTGGCATTAATCCTAAGATAAAGGCGAAAGATGTCATTAAAATTGGACGAAGACGGGCTTTAGCTCCGTTTATTGCTGAGTCTGCAATTGACTCTCCATGCTTTCTTCTTTGTACGGCAAACTCTACAATTAAAATAGCGTTCTTAGCTAGAAGCCCTACAAGCATCACTAATGCAATTTGGAAGTAAATATTATTTTCTAGACCAGCTAGCTTTTGAGCAAGGAATGCTCCCATGATTCCTCCTGGTAAAGAGAAAATTACAGCAAGTGGTAATAAATAACTTTCATATTGCGCAGCTAATAGGAAGTATACAAACAGTACACACAATCCGAAGATGATAACAGTTTGTGATCCTGAGCTAATTTCCTCACGTGTTAAACCAGTAAAGTCAATACCGTAATCTTGAGATAAAGTTTGTTGACTAACTTCCTGAATTGCACGAATAGCATCTCCTGAAGAATATCCTGGGCTTGGAGCACCATTAATATTAGACGAGGTAAATAAGTTATAACGTGTTACTGATTGAGGACCATATACTTCTTTAAGGCTTACAAATTGAGTAACAGGTGTCATTTTTCCAGAAGCAGTTTTAACATAGATGTCTTTTAGACTGTTTTTGTTTGTTCTGTATTCTGGTAAAGACTGTACCATTACACGGTATTGTTTTCCAAAACGAGTAAAGTCAGCCGCATAGATACCTCCAATATAACCTTGTAATGCAGAGAAGATATCACTTACTAATACTCCTGATTCTTTAGCTCTAGGGATATTTAAGTCTAGTTCGTATTGTGTGTAATTGGTATTAAACGAAGTCTGTGCATACATGATCTCTGGTCTTGCCATTAAGGCACGAACATACTCTTGAGATTTTTGATCAAAACTTGTTAATGAACCTCCTGAACGGTCTAATAATTTTAATTCAAAACCTGCAGACATACCATATCCTGGAATACTCGGTGGTTGGAAGAAAATCATTTTTGCATCTTGGAACTGCATTGCAGCTAAACCAAATAATTTACCAATAATTGTATTAGTAGATAATTCAGGTGTTTTTCTCTTATCAAAGTCGTCTAATTTAACCATCACCATTCCGTAGTTAGAACCTTGACCGTTAATAAAAGACATTCCTGAAATAACTGTTACAGCGTCTACACCTGGGATTTGTTCAATCATTTTTGAAAACTCAGCCTGTATACTCTCTACACGGTCTTGAGTTGCACCAGGAGGTAATTCCATATTACCCATGATGAATCCTCTGTCTTCACTAGGAACGAACCCAGTAGGAGTAATAGAAGAAGTATAATATGTTACACCTAGACAAGCGATAATAATTAAAAATGTTGTCCATTTATGTTTAAGTAGGAACTTAAAGCTATTTCCATAACGGTGCGTAAGGTTGTTGAATCCTACGTTAAAAGCATCAAAAAATCTTCTAATGAAGTTTCTTTTTTGACCTTCATGAGATACGTGCGGTTTAAGGAATAAAGCACATAAAGCCGGGCTCAGAGTAAGGGCGTTTACTGCAGAAATGAAAATTGCAATAATTAGTGTTATACCAAATTGCTTGTAGAATACTCCTGTAGGTCCTGGAATAAAAGTTACCGGAATAAATACAGCACCCATTACAAGAGTAATAGAGATAATGGCACCCGATATTTCATCCATCGTTTTCTCACTGGCAGTTGTCGCATCTAAACCTGTTTCCTCCATTTTAGCGTGAACGGCCTCTACCACAACAATGGCGTCATCCACCACAATACCAATGGCTAGAACTAAAGCGAAAAGAGTTAAAAGGTTTATAGAGAAACCAAATAAATTCAAGAAGAAGAAGGTTCCAATAATAGATACTGGTACCGCAATTAAAGGAATTAATGTTGAGCGGAAATCTTGTAAGAAGATATACACCACAATAAACACTAAGATAAACGCTTCAATAAGTGTGTTTACCACTTTAGCAATAGAGGCATCTAAGAATTCGTTAGTATCCATCAATACCTTCAAGTGTATTCCTTCAGGTAAATTCGCTGTAATTTTATCTAATTCAACGTATAGATTTTGAATAATTTCTTGGGCATTCGAACCAGGAGTCTGGTAAATAGCCATTACAACAGCAGGATTACCATCCATAGCTGACGAACCAGCATAAGATTGCGCTCCAAGTTCTACTTTAGCTACATCTTTTAGGCGTAGTATTTGTCCGTTTTCTAAAGACTTAATTACAATATCTTCATATTGTTCTTGTGTCTTATAACGACCACTATATTTGATAACATACTGGAAAGATTGAGCACTATTTTCTCCTAATTGACCAGCAGCAGCCTCAAGAGATTGCTCATTTAAAACTTGTACAACATTTGCTGGAATTAGATCATAAGCCTTCATTTTAACAGGGTCAATCCAAATTCTCATAGAGTAGTTCTTTGCTCCAAAAGCAGAAGCATCTCCAACTCCGCTAACACGCTTTAACTCTGGAATTACGTTGATATTCATATAGTTTTGAATATAAATCGCATCGTAATTAGGGTTTGTAGAGTAAAAACCTGCGAACATTAATGCACTTGTTTGTTGCTTTTGTGTAGTAACACCTGAACGAGTTACCTCTGCAGGTAATAAAGGCGTAGCTCTAGCAACACGGTTTTGTACGTTAACAGCTGCAATATCTGGATCAACTCCTTGTTTAAAAATAACTTGGATACTTGCACTACCGTCATTAGAGGCAGTAGAAGTAATATAATCCATGTTTTCCACCCCGTTTACTTGCTCTTCGATCGGGATGATAACACTTTGCATAACTGTTTCAGCATTTGCACCTGGATAACTAGCTGCAATCTGAACTGTTGGTGGGGCAATATCTGGGTATTGCGTTACTGGGAGGGTAGTAAGACCTAGGGCTCCAAGTATTAATATTATGATAGAAATTACTGTAGATAATACAGGTCTTTCAATAAAAGTCTTTAACATGCTTAAAAGGATTGTTTAATAGCGTCGTTTATCGATTTAAATTCAACAGGTTGTGGGGTAATTGGAGTTCCACTACGTAAAGTACCTAATCCAGTTCCTACGATTGTTTCTCCTTTTTTCAATCCATCTTTTACTATTGATAAATTATTCACATTATCAGTAACTGTGATCAACGTTGCTTTTGCAGTGTCATTCTCTACTTTGTAAACAAAAGTTTGACCTTGTTGCTCGAAAGTAGAAGATTGAGGTACTACTAAAACATCATCGTATTGTTTAGGTAGTAATAAGAAACCACTGTTACCATTACTTAATAAATGCTCTTTATTAGGGAAGGCTGCTCTAACTTGTACAGTTCCTGTTTGAACGTTCACTTGACCTGTGATAGTTTCGATTTTACCTTTACTAGCGTATTTCTGACCATTTGCTAAAACTAGTTCTACTTCTGGTAAGTTGTCTAATTTATCTTTCAAAGTTACTCCAGGAGTATTTTCTAAGAAATTAAAATATTCACCTTCACTCATTGCAAAGTAAGCAAATAACTCTTGCTCATCAGAAACTACCGTTAAAGGTGTTTGATCCTGAGGACTAACTAACGTACCTTGTCTAAATGGAATAGATCCTACACGGCCATCAATTGGGCTTTTTACTATTGCAAAATCAATATTAGCGATAATACTATTATATTGAGCTCTTGCGTTTACTACTTGGCTTTTAGCACTCTCAAGAGTTGCTTTTGCAGTTTCTAGTTGAACCTTACTTACAATGCCCTTATCTACTAATGGGATTAACTTATCAACATTAACTTGAGCTACATTAACTTGAGCTTGAGCTGTAGAAATTGCTGCTTTAGCAGCATCTGCATTTTGATTCAAAATATTAGTTTCTATTCTAAATAAAGGCTGGCCTTTTTTCACCATAGCTCCTTCATCCACATATAGCTCTTCAATATATCCTGTAATCTTTGGACGTACATTACTATTTACTTTACCCTGTAGTGTTGTAGGGAAAGAACTATAAGCCGTAACATTTTGTGTTGGTACTTCTATTACCTTATAAGGCATAGCACCATGAGCAGCTTGTGGCGCTTTTTTATCGCATGATGTTATGCTAATTGCTAGGGATGCAAGCACGATTGTGTGAAAATAACGTTTCATATGATTTACTTAATTTGTACTTTTTATTTTTTTTATTGTTTCTGTTAAATGATTTTTACTCTTTTCAAGATGATCTAAATACAAGTCTGTTGTTGTACAACTCTGTGTATTAAGGAGACCTCGATCTTGACAGCTTTTTAATTTAGTATTTAATTCTTTTTCGCGAATAAGAATATCCCTAATAAAGGTTAATCTCTCTGTAATGTAGTTAGAGTTCAAACGGAAAAATCGCTTTCGTTCATTAATCTTATTAAATTGCTCAACTAAATTGTTGGAAAGTAATAAATTTAAACTAGTGGAAACCGAACTTTTACTTGTTTGTAGATTCTCTACTAATTCGTCAAAAGTTACCCCATCTTTATTATTGACAAACGTGATATATGTATATATCTGTGCCGTTAGCGGCGAAAGCCGGTGGACTTGCTCGTGATGAGCACAATAGTCTTGGAATAATTGTATTACATCAGGATGTGGTTCTTTCATTATATATTTAAAATAAAACTATACAAAGATAAAATTAGTTCGGATTAAACAAAACTAAGTGAACTAAAAATACTCGCCTATTTGTGTGAAAATGTGTTAAAGTTTGGGTTTTTGTTGAAATTGGGTTTCCTTGCATCTGCTTGATATTGTGTCAGTAAGGAAATAGTGTTTTTTTGTTTAAAATTTTTATTGAAAAATATTGCTTGTAAAATAAAAATAGCGTTATATTTGCAATCTCAAATGCGGAAGTAGCTCAGTTGGTAGAGCTCCAGCCTTCCAAGCTGGTTGTCGCGAGTTCGAGCCTCGTCTTCCGCTCTAAAACTAGATGTCAGTTTTAAAATATCATCACCTTTGCGGAAGTAGCTCAGTTGGTAGAGCTCCAGCCTTCCAAGCTGGTTGTCGCGAGTTCGAGCCTCGTCTTCCGCTCTAAAAACTAGATGTCAGTTTTAAAATATCATCACCTTTGCGGAAGTAGCTCAGTTGGTAGAGCTCCAGCCTTCCAAGCTGGTTGTCGCGAGTTCGAGCCTCGTCTTCCGCTCTAAAAACTAGATGTCAGTTTTAAAATATCATCACCTTTGCGGAAGTAGCTCAGTTGGTAGAGCTCCAGCCTTCCAAGCTGGTTGTCGCGAGTTCGAGCCTCGTCTTCCGCTCTTAAGCCTAAGTCATCTTAGGCTTTTTTTATGAAGTGTATTAAGACAAAAAAACCTCTTTAATTTTATTAAAGAGGTTTTTTTTATTTTAAGTCGTTTAAGTTACTTCCAGTAGGGATTTCAATAGCTTGTTTGTTTTGTCGGAAAATACGTGCACTTAAGTCTCCTTTGAGTACTATATTATCACCATTTACTTCAAGCCAACTACCTTCGCGCAAACCAACTACAGGTTGAGTGTTTATAGTATGAAATTCGTTTATTCTTGTTTCCCTTGTTTCCCCCATATGTGTACTTTGAGGTAGAGGATCTAAATAATGTGGATTTATATTAAAAGGTACAAAACCAAATGTTTTAAATGTAGGAGGATAAGTGATTGGCATGTCATTGGTTGTTTCCATGGTTAATCCACAAATATTGCTTCCCGCACTACATCCTAAATATGGAGTGCCATTATTTACTTTTTCTATAATTTTATTTACTACATCATTTCCATATAGTTGTTTAACAAGCAAAAAAGTATTTCCTCCTCCGATAAAAATTCCTTGGGCATTCTCTACGGCTTGGATTGGATCTAGTGTTTGATGGATGCCAACAACTTCTTTATTTATTTTTTTAAAACTTTCTCTTACTTTTTCAGTGTATTGATCATGTGTGATTCCGCTAGGTCTAGCATAGGGAACAAATAAAATTGTGTGGGCTTGGCTAAAGTGCTTCTCTAATGTAGGGAGTAGGTAGTCAAGAAACTCTCCACCATATAAGGTAGAGGTACTTGCAATGATTATATTTTTCATAGTTATTTCTTGGTTTATTATTTCAAAACACTAAAGTAATTTTAGTATTGCTAAATACCAAAGAATAATTGCTTTTAACGTTTTAAGGCAATGATTAGTGCTTATAAATTCCTTGTTTTACGGTTTGTATATATCGTTTAGTTATAGTCTGTCAGCTCTTTTCTTTTAACATAAGTTTGCAGTTTTAAAATTTTTATATCTATTTTATTAGGATATTTTTACTGCAATATAAGTAATTGCTATGAAGTTAACTTTTTTGTTTTTCTTTTCCTTATTTTCATGGACACTTATTTCTCAAGAGCATAAGGTTATAAATGGAAAAATTGTTTCTAGATCTAAGGATCTGGAAGGGATCTATATAGCTAATGTAAATAGTGGGCAAAATACGTTGAGTAGCTTAGGTGGTTACTTTAATTTAAGTGCTAGTCTGGGGGATACTCTAATGTTTTCTAACTCTTCTTTTTTAGCTTATCAACATGTGTTATCCAAAAAAGACTTTGAAAGAGATATTATTCTATTTCCTTTAGAACCTAATGAGTTTTATACCAAATTAGATGAAATTGTTATTGTAAAGATTACCCCTGAATCCTTAGGGTTAATTCCAGAGGGTACAAAACGACTTACACCAGCAGAAAGAAGCTTATATACAGCTACCTCTGGCGGGGGGCTTATTGCAGTTGATGCGCTTGTAAATTGGGCTTCTGGTAGGACAAAAATGCTTAAGCAAGCAGTCGCTTATGAAAAACAGGAGCTTAAGAAGGAAAAGATACTCAATTTGTTTGATGCTCAGAGATTATTTAAAGATTTTGGTATTCCTTTAGACTATGCACAAGGTTTTGGTTATTATGCGGCTAGTGATGCACAGATGTCTGTTTTATTAAGTGGCGGTACGATCGAAAAAGAGAAAATACATTCTCGTTTGGGTGAATTATCATTAGATTTTATTGAATTGATTCAAACGAAGAATAATAGTAGTGTTAAAGTAGGGCCTTAAAGTTAATTTAGCTAATGCTTTATGTGTTTTATAGTGCTTTAAAATAATAAACTTTGTAAATTTGTAAAATATAAAGTTCTAAATTAGAAAGATATGTTCGGAATAGGAGGAGGAGAATTGTTTTTTATTCTATTAATAATTCTTATGTTATTTGGTTCAGATAAAGTTCCTGAAATGGCTCGAACTTTTGGTAAGTTTATGGCTCAAGTTAAGAATGCAACAAATGATATTAAGCATGAGATCACAAAAAATGTTGATGAGGCTGGTATTACTGAGGAGATAAAAGAAACCTTTAATGTTGATGTAAATCCAATAAAGGATATTCAAGAAGAGGTAAATAAGCAAAAAGAAGCCTTCGAGAATATAACAGGACCAATTAAAAGATTGCCTTAATGATTGAAAGTTTAATTTCTTTAGATAAACAATTGATGGTTTATCTAAATAACTTTGGGACGCCTCAATGGGATCCCTTTTGGTTATTTATTACAAAGCAATTTAATTGGGTTCCTTTTTTTCTTGTGCTGCTTTTTTTGGTGTACAGGAAAGTAAATATAAAAACCCTTGGACTGATATTGTTATTGTTAGCTGTATTGATTACTGTAACGGATCAATTCACCAATTTAGTGAAATGGACCTTTCAAAGGCCTAGACCTTGTAATACTGGTGATATTCAAGAACAGCTAAGGATTGTTAGATGTAGTGACACCTTGAGTTTTTTCTCAGGCCATTCATCAAACTCTACGGCTACAATGACTTTTTTATTTTTTATTTTAAGACGTTATTATAAGTGGGCTTTCTTGGTGTTTATCTTCCCTTTGATTTTTGCATATAGTAGAATTTATTTATCAATGCATTTTCCTGGAGATATTTTGGTAGGGATGCTGGTAGGAATAGTTATTGGAAGCTTATTTTTCCAATTATATAAACGTTTAAAGCGTAAGTATATAAACTACTTTGGGTAGTTAAAAATGTATAAAGAAAAACCTCTAAGGATCACTTAGAGGTTTTTTTTATTTTACTCTTGAGATAGTTAATCCATCTCTGATTGGTAGAAGTACTGTTTCTATACGAGGGTCTTCCTGTAAAAGTCTATTATATTCATTTAATGCAATAGTGCTCTTGTCGTTGTCTTTTATTTCTTCTAAAACTTTCCCTGACCACAATACATTATCTGAAAGAATTACTCCACCTTTATTCATTTTTTCCATTACTAAATGAAAATAATTAGTATAATTTGGTTTGTCAGCATCTATGAAAACCAAATCATATTTTTTATCTAGTGTAGGAATAATATCTATTGCACTTCCTAAATGCTGGGTGATTTGTTCTCCTTGCCCTGATAAGTCGAAGTATTTTCTTTGAAAATCAATTAACTCTTCTTTAATATCAATAGTATCTATATGCCCATTTTCACGTAGTCCTTCTGCAAGACATAAAGTAGCGTATCCTGTGAAAGTACCAATTTCAAGAATGTTTTCTGGACGTATAAGTTTTGAAATTATACTCAAAAATCTTCCTTGAAAATGACCGCTTAACATGCGTGGTTGTAGTATTTTTTGATGGGTCTCAATGTCCAATTGCGCTAGTAGATCTGGTTCGTTTTCAGAATGAGCAGTTGCATAATTTTCTAATTCAGTAGATATAAAGTGCATTTTTGTGTCTAATTAAAAATATGTGCTGCAAAGATAAATCTTTATTGTATATAGAAAAAGAAAAGGAGGTAACAGATTTTATTCGAGGTAATTTGCGTATTTTTAGTACTTATTGTTATTTTATTTTCATGAAAAAAGTTTGGAATTTCATCAAGGTACTACTTGGGTTAGTTGTTGTTTTGACAGTGGTGGTTTATATTTTTAATTTACAATATTTAGTTACAGCTATAAGGAATACAATATTACGTGGACACTCTACCGCTTTTTTAGAGGATTATAAGTATTTACCAACTCGCCTTATTGATACCGGTACTCTTGTGGATCCTTGGTCTGTTTCTAAGGATTACAACAAAGCGGCTATGCCTAAATCATTAGAAGATACTTTAACTAATCTAGAAACTACTGCTTTTTTAGTGATTAAAAAGGATAGTATTTGGTATGAGAGGTATTTTGATGGATATGATAAAGATACTAAAAGCAATTCCTTCTCAATGGCTAAAAGTATTGTGGTAGCTGCATTAGGTAAAGCAATTGAACTTGGATATATTACTAGTTTACAAGAGAAAGTAATTTATTATTTGCCAGAACTCAAAGGGGAGTATAGAGATAGTCTTAAGATAATTGATCTTGCAAGAATGTCTAGTGGCTTACATTGGGATGAAACCTATTATAGCCCTTTTTCTATTACTACTAAAGCATATTTTGATCGTGATCTAAGGCAAGTGATGTATACATTACCTATTGATCAGATGCCTGGACAAGAATTTATTTATAAAAGTGGGGATACGCAGTTGTTAGCTATGGTTTTAGAAGAGGCCACAGGTAAGAATCTTTCTGAGTTTGTTAGTGACTATTTTTGGAAACCAATGGGGGCAGAAAACCCCGCTTTGTGGCAATTAGATTCTTCCAACCAAGGTATAGAAAAGGCGTTTTGTTGTTTTACTAGTAATGCCAGAGATTTTGCAAGATTTGGTAAACTTTATCTACAAGACGGGAAGTGGAATGATGAGCCAATCCTAGATAGTCTTTTTATAAAGCAATCTATTACCAAACAATTTGAAGATTCTCCAGAGTACGGATTAGGTTGGTGGTTAGTAGATTTTCAAGGAAAGCAGTATTATTATATGAGAGGTCATTTAGGTCAATTTGTTATTGTAGATCCTGTGGATGAGCTTATTATTGTCCGTTTAGGGCATAAAAAGGGGGTGCAAAGAGAGGATGATCCTCATAGTGATGACTTATATATCTATCTACAAGGTGTAACGGATATGATGAAAAATTACAATGTTAAATAAATGTTAAACAATACTTGCTGTGTAATTTGCATATATAAAATATGTAATTTCGAGTATCAAGATTAGAAAAAAAATGAAAAATAATTGTAAACATACCTATATGATTAAATTCCTTTTAAAGGGATAGGGGGTGTTGTATATAATACTTATTTTTTAGAAAATATATAATGTAGCCTCCGATTGTATCGGGGGCTTTTTTTTTAGACAAAATGAAAATAACAATGGTTTCAAAATATTTTATGCACGGTATTTGTTATAAAGGTATGTTCAAGCAACTTACCATTAAGGAAGTTGTGTCTATTCAAAAGAAGATTTAGTATAATTATTATTATTTGTAAAATAATATAAGTGTTGTGTAGGTCCTTTTGATAGTAAAATATCTAAAGGACCTTTTTTTATAGTTTATAAGTGGTTAGTTTAAAGTAAAAAAAATGAAAAAAGAAGTTTTAAAAGTATTGGGTTTTTCAGCAAGAAGTAGACAGTTTGCAGTAAAAACAGAGAGTTTCTCCTTAACAGTGGAAGATGGGCGTGAGCTTGTACGTCGAAGAACTAAAGAATCTCAGGAGCTTGAATTAGCTGCTTTAGCTGGGAGTTTACACTCTATTGGTTTTTTAATAGGTACAACTTTAAAATTAGATTTAAAATCTATTCAGATTGAAGTCCAAGGACATATTGCCGACCCATACAAAGTTCCAGAGTCCTTAGAAGATTTTCGTAAAATAGATGTTATTATAAAACCAAGTTCGGAGGCTTCTATTGTTGTATTAAAAGAATGGATAGATGCCGTTAAAACTGCTTGTCCTGTATTTTCAGAATTTCGTAGTTCTACTCCGACGATAATTACTTTAGTGAAGGATTATGATCAGGTAAATGTGGCTTAAGTTATAAGATGCAGTACTTTTAAAGGGTAAACCGTTTTAATTAGAGTTATTAGTTTATTTTTGTTTTTTAATTTTCAACTAAATCACTCTTGAAAGATACTACTTCTACTTTATTGCAGGTTAACAATTTATATGTTGATTTAATACATAATAAGGGTAATGTCTCTTTATTGCGTGACATTAGCTTTTCTATTAAGAGCAATGAGATAGTTGCAGTTGTAGGGGAAAGTGGTTCGGGTAAAAGTCTTACTGCTAAGGCAATTATGAATTTGCTTGATCCTAAATCTTTAAAGGTCAATAGTGGTGAGATACTTTTTAAGGGTAACAATCTTTTAGACTATTCGGTTAAACAATTTAGAGAAATTCAAGGTAAGCAAATTGCTATGGTCTTTCAAGAGCCTATGACTGCCTTGAATCCCACAATGCGTTGTGGTAAGCAAGTTTTAGAGCTTCTATCTTTGCAGGATGTAAAATCGAGTAAGAAAGAATTAAAGCAAAAGGTACTGCAGCTTTTTTCACAAGTTAATTTGCCAGATCCTCTTACCATATACAATAAATATCCTCACGAGATTTCTGGTGGGCAGAAGCAAAGGGTAATGATTGCTATGGCAATCAGCTGTAATCCTAGTTTACTAATAGCAGATGAACCTACTACTGCTTTAGATGTTAGTGTGCAAAAGCAGATCATCGAACTACTTCTTGATTTGCAAAGAAAAAACAAGATGAGTATTTTGTTTATATCTCATGATTTAGATTTGGTATCTTCTATTGCTGATAGGGTTATTGTTATGTATAGAGGTGATATTGTTGAGAGTGGTTATACCTCTGAGGTATTTAATAATCCTTCAAATACCTATACCGAAGCATTATTAAACGCTAAACCTAAGGGAGATTATCGTTTACTTCGTCTACCTACAGTGGAAGATTTTCAGAACAATACTGTTGTTTTGGATAAGGAGACAAAGCAAATGAGAGATATTTATCATAAAGATCTTTATGCTAAGACTCCTATTTTGGAAATTAAAAATGTCATTAAAGATTTTTACACTAAGAAGAACTTATTTTCTACCGTAGTTTTTCGCGCCTTGGATGGGGTTTCATTACAGCTTTATCCTGGAGAGACACTTGGGCTAGTAGGGCAGAGTGGCTGTGGTAAATCCACTTTGGGTAATTTAATATTAAAATTAGATGATGTCACTAGTGGAGAGATTCTCTATAGAGGTAGTGATATTAGCCAATTATCACAGTCTGATTTTAGGCCTATGCGAAAGGATATTCAGATTATATTTCAGGATCCTTATTCGAGTTTAAACCCTAGGATGACTATAGGGAAAGCTATTTTAGAGCCTATTGCATTATATAACTCTAATTTTAGTAAGCAAAGGTGCTATGATAAGGCAATAGAAATACTAGTTAATGTGGGTTTATCAGAAAAAGATTTTTATAAATATCCACATGAATTCTCTGGGGGACAAAGGCAAAGAGTTGGCATAGCACGTTGTATTGCGCTAGAGCCTAAAGTAATTGTATGTGATGAATCTGTTTCTGCTTTAGATATTTCTGTACAAGCTCAAGTTTTAAACTTGCTAAATGATTTAAAGAAATTATATGGCTTTAGCTATATTTTTATCTCCCATGACCTTACTGTAGTTAGGTATATGTCTGATCGTATATTAGTTATGGATAAAGGGAGAATTGTAGAAGTTCAAGAAGCAGATGCATTATACAATAATCCCCAACACCCTTTTACCAAGGAACTAATTCATTGTAGTTTATAGAGTCTTCTCTTTAATAATTGTTTTAAACTCAATACCTAGAGAATCTAGTTCTTTCAAAATAGGCTCATAAAGTTGTCTACTTACAGGTATTTGTACTCCTGTTAAATCTACTTGTTTAGTTAATATTCTTAAAGCAGCGATGCCTAAAGGCAGTCCGACTGTTTTTGCCATTGCTGTAAAAGTAGAATCTTCTCCTATACAATGCATGGTAGAATCTAATTGATAATACTTGCGGTCTTGTTTATATTCTATTTGATGGTGCATAAGGACCATGTCTTTTTCATGTGAGCTCAAAGTCCATTTTTTCAATAAGATTTGCTCCATTAGTTGAGCAGGTGTTGCTCTTTTAAGAGCTAGTTTATTGTTGGGGTTAAACAGATCTAACTCTAAAATCTTTAACCATGTTTGCTGGTCAAGGGTATAAAGTATAGATTCTTCTATAGCAGTCTTAAAGTCCTTTGATTCTAAACTAGGTACAAAAAGAGAAATAAAATCTAGATTGCTAAATAGCTCAGTGTTTTCAATATAGTAAGAGTTATCTGTTAATCCAAGGTCTACTAGTACGCTCCAGGCCTTACAAAAGCCAGGCCTCCTAATAGTAGTACGTTGCATAGTTTGTATATTATCTAACCCATATATTTTTTGGTATTTACAGGAATCTCTATTAAAATAAACTTCAAAGTCTCCAAGTGGGTTATTTAAAAGGGACTCAGCTCTTTTAAATAAATTAGTATAAGGTATGTATTGTAATTTATTATTCCATAAAAATTTAGCTGGTCCGCCAGAACCTGCTAATACTACATTGGTCGGATTCCAGGTAAATTTGTAATTCCATAAGTTATCACAATTGCTTTGGCTAAGTAATCCCCCACAGTGAGATTTATAGGAAAGTATCTTGGCATTTTTTTGTTTAAGTTGATCCAAGAGGTGCATCGTACTTAGATGGTCGATACCTGGATCTAGTCCAATTTCATTAAGAAATAGTAATCCTTTTTGTTTAACCTGCTCATCTAGTTGTTGCATTTGTTCACTGACATAAGAAGCAGTAACAAGATTTTTGTTATACTCTAGACATTTTAAAGCAATCGAATATTGAGCTTGTACAGGTACCATGGATAGTACAATAGCACTTTGTTGGATTAAAAGGTCTATTTGCTTTGGTGTGTTTATATCTAGGGTATGTAAACATAAATTAGCGTTATCCTGTAGAGTTTTTAAGTATGGACTCCAGTTATAATCAGCTATATCTAGGATATAATCGTATTTAGGAGCATTATCAAGTAGATATTGTATAAGGTAGTTGGTAGATCTACCTCCTCCTATTAATAGAATATGCTTTGCCATAATTTATTATTTACGTGGTATTAAATATAAGAAAAACTAAGGGTAATTTAAATATTATAAGAGAAAGAAATTACTTAATCATTTATTAATTAGTATCTTTGAAAGAAAATTTAATGGCAAAAAATGTTATAGGTACTGCTGCTTTGATAGGTGCAATAGGCATCATTTTAGGAGCATTTGGAGCACATGGCTTAAAAAATATTGTTTTAGATTCACAAGTAGCTACTTTTGAAATTGGGGTTAGATACCAAATTTACCATGCTCTTTTTCTACTAGTAGTAGGTCTATGCGGACTAATTGGCTTATTTTCAGATAGAGTTATAAAAAATGTAACTATTTTGGTGATTATAGGGGTTTTATTTTTTAGCGGTTCTATTTATCTTTTGACATTTAAAGACTTGATTGATATAAAGTTAGCTTTTATTGGGCCAATTACCCCTATTGGAGGAGTATTTCTTATTTCTGCATGGTTAGTAGTTGCTTTTCAGGCATTTAAGGCTAAAAAATTTATTAAATAGGGTTTTGTCTATTTATATTTTAAATTTATTTCTAAGTTTGCATAAGAATTAATACACAACATAAATAATGAAAATGGATATTTCAGAATCAATTTCACTTGATAAATATGGTATTAAAGATGTTGTAGAAGTTATCTATAATCCATCTTACGACGTTTTATTTAAGGAAGAGACAAATCCTGCTCTTTCAGGAAATGACAAAGGAGTAGTAACTGAATTAGGAGCTGTAAACGTGATGACAGGTGAATTCACTGGACGTTCTCCTAAGGACAAATACATCGTTAAAGATGAAGTTACTGAAAATACTATTTGGTGGAATTCCACTGAATCTCCAAACGACAATAAGCCAATTGACAACAAAACTTGGGATGCTCTAAAAGAGAATACAGTTGAGGAGTTATCTGGTAAAAGACTTTTCGTAGTAGACGCTTTCTGTGGAGCTAACGAAAATACGCGTTTGAAGGTTCGTTTTATCATGGAAGTAGCTTGGCAAGCACACTTTGTTACTAACATGTTTATTCGTCCTACAAAAGAGGAATTAGCCAATTTTGGAGAGCCTGATTTTGTGGTAATGAATGCTTCTAAAAGCACATTTAAACAATATAAAGACTACGGTTTAAACTCAGAGGTTTACGTTGCTTTTAATTTGACAGAAAAAATGCAAATTATTGGTGGTACTTGGTACGGTGGAGAAATGAAAAAAGGTTTATTCGCAATGATGAACTATTATTTACCACTAGAAGGTATGGCTTCTATGCACTGTTCTGCTAATAAAGGTAAAGATGGAGATGTTGCTGTTTTCTTCGGACTTTCAGGAACTGGAAAAACTACTTTATCTACAGATCCAAAACGTGAGTTAATTGGAGATGATGAGCATGGATGGGATGATGAGGGTGTATTCAACTTTGAAGGAGGTTGTTATGCTAAAACTATTAATCTTTCTCAAGAAAATGAGCCAGATATCTACGGAGCTATCCGTCGTGACGCTCTTTTAGAAAACGTAACAGTAGATGCAGATGGGAAAATCGATTTTAACGATGGTTCTGTAACTCAGAATACACGTGTTTCTTACCCTATCGATCATATTGAAAATATCGTAAAACCTGTATCGAAAGCTGGACCAGCTTCTAAAGTTATTTTCTTAACTGCAGACGCTTTTGGTGTAATGCCTCCAGTTTCTATATTAACTCCTGAGCAAACTAAGTATTATTTCTTATCTGGATTTACTGCTAAGTTAGCTGGAACAGAGCGTGGTGTAACTAAGCCTGAGCCAACTTTCTCTGCTTGTTTCGGAAAAGCTTTCTTATCTCTTCACCCAACTAAATATGGAGAAGAATTAGTTAAGAAAATGGAGCAAAATAATGCTACTGCTTACATGGTTAATACTGGATGGAATGGTACTGGTAAGCGTATTTCTATTAAAGATACTCGTGCAATTATCGATAGAATCTTAGATGGTTCAATTGAAAAAGCAGAAACTACTATTATTCCTATTTATAATTTAGAAGTACCTAAAGCTTTAGAAGAAGTTAATACGGAGATTTTAGATCCTCGTAATACTTATGAAAATGCTGGGCAGTGGGAAGAGAAAGCTAAAGATTTAGCTGAACTTTTCATCGAAAACTTCAAATTATATTCTAATAATGAAGAAGGAAAAGCTTTAGTACAAGCTGGACCAAAATTATAAGAATTAACAATAGTTCAAAAAAATAAAAAAAAGCTCTTCTATTTTTAGAAGAGCTTTTTTTGTATATAGTCAAAAAAAAACCTTCTTAAAAGAAGGTTTTTTATTTTTATTTATTCACTGTTTGAATATACTTTTCTAATGCCATAGTCATAGATGGTGTTCCAGGAGCTGGCGCCATAATATCAACACGTAAGTCGTGATCTAAGGCTTCTTTTTGCGTTGTAGTACCAAATACAGCTATGCGTGTATTATCTTGGCTAAAATCAGGGAAGTTCTTAAATAAAGACTTGATACCTGTTGGGCTAAAGAAAGCTAATACATCATATTTAACGTCTGCTAAATCGGATAAGTCACTCATTACTGTACGGTAGAATGTACCCGGAGTCCAGTTTACCTTTAAATCGTTTAATGTAGCTGGTACATCGTGATTCAATTGGTCAGAAGCTGGTAAAAGAAATTTTTCATCTTTATACTTCTTAATTAAAGGAGCTAAATCAACGAAGTCTTTCTGACCCACATAAATCTTTCTTTTTCTATATACAACATATTTCTGTAAGTAATATGCTACAGCTTCTGATTGACAGAAATACTTAAGTGACTCAGGTACTTTGTATCTCATTTCATCAGCAACTCTAAAGAAGTGATCTACAGAGTTTTTACTGGTTAGAATTATGGCTGTATAATTATTTAAATCAATTTTTTGATGTCTGACTTCCTTGGCTTCAACACCTTCAACATGTATAAAAGGTCTAAAGTCGATCTTTACTTTGTACTTTTGCTCAAGCTCAAAATAAGGAGAATTCTCCACTTTAGGGGCTGGTTGAGAAACCAAAATTGTTTTCACTTTCATAGTTATGTATCTTATTTATGCTCGAAAATTTTTAAACCAAAAATACAGCAAAAAATAGGGAGCTATTTCAAGGGTGCAAAGATACAAAATAAAATAGAACAACTTATTTAATATTATTTTTTGGTATGTTTTTATAAAAATTATATATAGTAATATATTGGTAATCACTATAATGCCTAGCAAGGTGTTTAGTAGTAATTTATTGGTTATATTGTTGTAAAATAATAGGATGTCGATACAAAGTAGAACTACACCGAAATAATTCCTATATGTGGCTTTTTGTAAATTAAGGGCATCAGCAAATTCTTCAATTTCAAAAGAGTTTGCTATTATTTTTTCTAGGAGATATTTTCCTATTACAAAAAAAGCAAGGAAATTCAAGATTTGAATAAATGAAATAAGGTCTAAGCCTTGGATTACGCCATAGCTTTGTAAGCAAATTTGAATGAAGAAAGCTAAGGCTATAAATTGTATAAAAATAAAAGAAAGTGTAAAACTGTTTCTAATATTTGTATTGTCTTTATAGATTTTTAAATACTTATCGGAAATAACCAAACGAGTAAATTCTGCAAAGCGTATTCCGAAAACATTTTTATTAATAGCTATAATGGAGAATCCAATAAAGAAGAGTAGTGTCGCCCAATCTTTATTATATGTAATACGTTCTATTAAAATTAAATTCTCCATAATGAATACAAAATTAAGAATTTTTTGCGATGTAATGAGTTTGTCTATTATTTAAGTTATAACTTTATCCAAAAAGGTTACTTTTGTAAACAAATTCAACAAAGATGCACTTAGGATTAGTCATTATTCCGACCTTTAATGAAGTAGATAATATCTCTCTGATTATTGAAGCTGTGTTTAGCTTGCCGCAGAAATTCGACATTCTAATAGTGGATGACAATTCTCCTGATGGTACTGCTCAAGTGGTAGAAAAGCTTCAAGAAAAATATAAAGGCCAATTATTTTTAGAAGTTAGACAAGAAAAATCTGGTTTAGGAACAGCTTATGTTCACGGATTTAAATGGGCTTTAGATAGAGGGTATGATTTTGTATGTGAGATGGATGCTGATTTTTCACATGACCCAAAAGATTTACCTAAATTATTTGAGGCATGTAGAAAAACTAAAGGTATTGCAATAGGATCTCGTTATGTAACAGGTGTTAATGTTGTGAACTGGCCTTTAAGTAGAGTGCTACTATCCTATGGAGCCTCTATGTATGTGAGGTGGATTACTGGGATGAATGTTAGAGATACTACTGCTGGTTTTGTTTGCTATCCTAGGGAAGTTTTAGAGAATATTGATTTAGAAAAAATACGCTTTGTAGGTTATGCTTTTCAAATTGAAATGAAGTACAGAGTCTTTGTAAAGAAATATCCTATTACTGAAGTGCCAATTATATTTACAGATAGGACAAGAGGAACCTCTAAAATGTCTAAAGGGATAATTAAAGAGGCTATTTTTGGAGTTGTTAATTTACGTATTCGAAAACTACTAAACACATTATAATGGTTAATTACCTAATTAAAAACGGAAAGATTGTTAATGAAGGCATTATTTTCGAAGCTGATATTTTAATAAAAGATGGAATTATTCAAGAGATTTCTAAGGAATTAGAAGTGGATTTTCCTGTAGAAATTATCGATGCAAAAGGTAAATTTGTTTTGCCTGGTATGATCGATGATCAAGTTCACTTTAGAGAACCAGGTTTAACCCATAAAGGAAATATTGCATCTGAATCTCAAGCTGCAGTTGCTGGTGGAATCACTTCCTTTATTGAACAACCAAACACAGTACCCAATGCAGTTACACAGGAGCTTTTGGAGCAAAAATATCAGATAGCTGCCCAAAGTAGTGTTGCCAACTATTCTTTTATGATGGGAGGTACTAATGATAACTTAGAAGAAGTTTTAAAAACGAATCCTCGAAATGTTGCAGGTATAAAATTGTTTTTAGGATCTTCAACTGGTAATATGTTAGTGGACAATCAAGAGGTATTAGAAAAGATTTTTTCTAGTACATCAATGCTTATTGCTGTGCATGCAGAAGATGAAGCTACTATTAAAGCTAATTTAGAAAAGCATCTTAAAGAGTATGGGCAAGATATCCCAGTGGAATGTCATCCTATTATTCGAAGTGAGGAAGCTTGTTATTTATCCTCTTCTACAGCAATTAAGTTAGCTAAGAAAACAGGGGCTAGATTACACGTTTTTCACGTATCAACAGCTAAGGAAACTGAACTTTTCGATAATACGCTTCCATTAAAAGATAAGAAAATTACAGCGGAAGTTTGTGTACACCATTTATGGTTTACTTCCGAAGATTATAAAGAAAAGGGTAATTTTATTAAGTGGAATCCTGCAGTAAAAACCCAAAAGGACAAAGAAGGTTTATGGAAAGCACTTTTAGAGGATAAAATTGATGTGATAGCTACAGATCATGCTCCTCATACCTTAGAGGAAAAGAGTAAACCTTATTTAGAGGCTCCCTCAGGTGGACCTTTAGTTCAACATGCTCTAACTGCTTTGTTTGAGTGTTATAAAGGTGGAAAGATTTCTTTAGAGAAATTAGTGGAGAAAACAGCTCATAATCCTGCAATTATTTTTCAAATTGAAAATAGAGGATTTATTAAAAAGGGCTATCATGCGGATATTGTGATTATTGACCCAGAGAATAACTGGACAGTGAATAGATCTAATGTATTATCTAAATGTGGATGGTCTCCTTTTGAAGGACAAGAGTTTACTAGTGCAGTTAGTAAAACTTTTGTAAATGGAAATTTAGTATATGATAAAGGCCAAGTTTTAAACCAGGTTAAAGGACAAAGATTATTGTTTAAGCGCTAAAAATGCATAAGAATGAAGAGAGTTATTTTATTTTTATTGGTAATGGTTTTTGTTGGCTGTCAACAAACAGCTAAAAAACCAGAGAATCTTATTGAAAAAAATAAGTTCGAGGAAATATTATATGATATTTCTTTGTTTTACTCCGTAAAGGGGCTCAATAGTTATAGTAAAGATTCAAATGATCGTTTGGATTTACAATCTGTTTTGAAAAAGCATGGACTAGATAGTCTTACTTTTACCCAAAGTAATCGTTATTATATTGGACTACATGATGGAACTTATAAGCAAATGCAAAGTAATGTTTTAAAGCGTATTGAAAAACAAAAGGCAATTGTTGATTCTCTATATAATCTAAGTTTAAATCAGCAAACCCAATTGGATACTGCACCTGTACTTGATTCAATTGAGAAACCTCTTAAATAAATAACTAAGCAATAGACAGTATTTCTATTATATAAAATTAAAGGCCCCGTTTTAAAACGGGGCCTTTAATTTTATATGTTATTTCTGTAGCATGTGAATAGGTAAACTAACTATTTGTTTTTGAAGTAATCTACTACTAAGGGCAAATATTGGGTGTAATCCGTTAACTTTCTATGCAGGAACTTTTCTATTTTGTCACTATTGAAAATACTAATTGAATTTGCTGACCTTGCCATATCTCTAGTGAAAGATCTTTTTGATTTAGTTACAGCGCAAAATGCAGCATCTAAGCTATAGGCAATAGAACAAAGAAACTTACCTGCCTTGATTTTTGCTATTTTTTTATTACCGAGCTGCATACTGATGTAGTTCAGTAGGTCCTTATAAGAAATAGTATTAGAAACTAAAGTATAGCGTTGGTTGTAAATAGGACTTTGCATTAGTTGAATCATGCTATCTACCACGTCTTTTACATAAACAATTCCAGTACTTCCTTTTGTGTAAAAAGGTACTCCTTTTTTTATTTTCTGAATCATATCTGCACATGGACCCCATTGGAAGCCATCTGCAAAAATAATTCCTGGATTAACAATAATAACTTTTAGATTCTCTTGTGACCCTCTCCAAACTTCCATTTCTGCACCATATTTAGAAATAGAATAATAGCTTTTATTAGTTTCTGGGTTCCAAGGTGTCTTTTCATCAATAGCAATACAGGATTCAATAGGTTGTCCAAGGGCTGCAATAGAGCTTACATGACAGAACTTATCTAGTTTAAAGTCAATAGCTAAATTGACTAGATTAGCTGTTCCTTGAATATTAATCTGTCTCATTTTTTCTTGATCCTTAGGGTCAAAAGATACTAAAGCAGCACAGTGATAAACTTGTTTTACTCCTTCAAAGGCATGCTCCAAAGCAATGATATCTGTTAAATCTGCCTCAACCCAGTGAATCTTATCCCATAAGTCCAATTTGTTTTTGTAGTGGAAAAGAGATTTTGTTTTTTTTAGACTTTTGGGACTACGATAAGTAGCACGAATTTCGTTGCCTTGTTCTAATAATTGTAGGGCTAAATGTGCTCCAAGTAAACCAGTAGCACCAGTTAGTAGGATCATAAGTGTGGTATAAAAAAGTTACTTAGTACAAAGTAAGACAAAGTCATGCAAAATACAGGGAATTTCCATTTATTTTTCACTTAATCTTTTTTCAAATACTTTTTTGGATGGTTTTTGGTAAACCAAAGGTAATTTTATTTCAAAAGCTTACCTTTTGCACTATATTTGCTAAAATTTATTTAAATGAAAAATTTTATTGAAGAAGTGACTTGGAGAGGAATGCTCCACGATGTTATGCCAGGCACTGAAGAACATTTGTTGGAGCAGATGCGTATGGCGTATGTGGGTATTGACCCAACAGCGGATTCATTGCATATTGGACATTTAGTAAGTGTAATGCTTTTAAAACACTTTCAATTAGCAGGACATAAACCTTATGCTTTAATTGGAGGTGCTACTGGTATGGTTGGAGATCCTTCAGGGAAATCAAACGAGAGAAACTTATTAGATGAAAAGACTCTTGCTCATAATCAACAAGCAATCAAAAATCAACTAAGCCGTTTTTTAGATTTTAATTCAGGAGAAGAAAATGCTGCAGTTTTAGTGAATAACTATGATTGGATGAAAGACTTTTCTTTTTTGGAGTTTATCCGTACAGTAGGTAAGCATATTACAGTGAACTACATGATGGCAAAAGATTCTGTGAAAAAACGCTTAAATGGAGAATTCCAAGATGGTATGTCTTTTACTGAATTTTGTTATCAATTACTTCAAGGATATGACTTTTTACATCTTTATGAAAAAGAAGGATTAACTCTTCAAATGGGAGGGTCTGATCAGTGGGGTAATATTACTACAGGTACAGAATTAGTTCGTAGAATTGCTTCGGGGAAAGCTTATGCTTTAACTTGTCCTTTGATTACTAAAGCGGATGGTACTAAATTTGGAAAAACAGAGGGAGGGAATATTTGGCTTTCTGCAGAATATACTTCACCTTATAAATTTTACCAATATTGGGTAAACGTTTCGGATCAAGATGCAGAAAGATTTATCAAAATATTTACTTTCATCTCTAAGGAAGAAATCGAAGCATTAATTAAAGAGCATGAACAAGCACCTCATTTACGTGTTTTACAGAAGCGTTTAGCTAATGAAATCACTATCATGGTTCATGGTCAAGAACAACTTGATAATGCTGTGAAAGCATCAGGTATCTTATTTGGTAACTCTTCAAAAGAAGACTTACAGCAATTAGATGGAAAAACTTTCTTAGAAATTTTTGAAGGTGTTCCTCAAGCTGTAGTTCAAAGAGAAGATATTGAAAATGGTCTTGGTATTGTTGAAGCTTTAGTGGAAAAAAGTTCTTTTTTACCTTCTAATGGTGAAGCTAGACGTTCTTTAGTTGCAAATTCTATCTCAGTTAATAGACAAAAAGTTACTGAGGAATATGTAATAAATACCACTGATTTAATTAACAATGAATTTGTTTTATTACAAAAAGGAAAGAAAAATTATTTTATTTTACAGGTAAAATAGAGTATATAATCTCTTTTTTCTAGTTATAGAGTACAAAAAAGCTACTAATCAATAGATTAGTAGCTTTTTTTATTTAATAGAAATATACCATGTATGCGGTATATCATATTAAGATATATGATTGTATATTTGCTTTATATGTAGGAATGGATAGCCGTTTTTTATTTTGAATTATTGTTATTGTTTAGGCTATCCTATTTCTACATTACTAGTATCATTATATTATACTCGATAAAATTTATTATTATGTTTAAATCAACAGCATTAGTATCTTTCTATGGTTTTACAGCAAACATGACTCTTTCTTGTGGCTGTATGCGCTGTTGTATGTAATGATTTAGCCTACCCTTTTAATCCTTGTCCCTCAAGGATTGTTTTATTAGAAATTTCTAACCCAATTTATTAACCTAATTATTAATCTTTATCAAGCACCTAAGTGTTTTGGTGCACAATTGTATTTATGCAAAAATTTCTACTTTTTTTATTAACAGTCTTTAGTGCCACGACTGTTTTGGCACAAAGCAGAACCATAACAGGTGTTGTTTATGATGACACTGGAGCACTACCAGGAGTAAGTGTTTTATTGGTGGGCACCGATCATGGAGCTATGACTGATTTTGATGGTAAATTCTCAATTTCAGTAGAGGATAGCAGTGTTTTATTATTCTCTTATATAGGCTACCTAGACCAGAGAATTACCGTTGGCACAAAACAAGTTTTAGAAGTTCATCTAAAAGAGGATTTACAAACTTTAGAAGAGGTTGTAATTCAAGTGCCTTATGGAACTGCTAATCGTAAAACCTATACAGGGTCGGTTGGAGTTGTATCTGGAGCAAATATTGAAAAAGCCCAAGTAAGTAATGTTTCTAAGGCTTTAGAAGGAAGTGTTGCAGGTCTTCAAAGTTTCTCCTCTAGTGGACAACCAGGATCTGAGGCAACTATTCGTATTCGTGGAATTGGTTCAATTAATGCAGCTAGTGATCCTTTATTTGTAGTGGATGGTGTGCCTTATGAAGGTGGTTTATCTGCTATATCTGCATCAGATATTGAATCTATCTCTGTTTTAAAAGACGCTACTGCTGCAACTTTATACGGTTCTCGTGCTGCAAACGGGGTAATTATGATTACTACCAAGCAGGGGCTAAGGAATACGGATGCTGTGATAGATGTAACTTTTAAACAAGGTTTTTCAGATCGTGCACGTAAAGATTATACCCAAGTAAGTACAAATCAATATATGGAACTTCAATGGGAGGCTCTACGAAATGGAAGATTAGATAGTAATTCAGGCTCAATGCTTGAAGCAAACGAATATGCTACTCGAAATTTAATTGGTGCAATAGGAATAAATCCTTATGGGTTAGACAATCCTAATCCAGTTGGTCTTGATGGTAAATTAAAAGCAGGTTTGAATCCACTTTGGAATGCAAACTGGGAAGATGCTTTAACACAGAATGCTTCTTATACTGATCTTAATCTACGTATTAGTGGTGGTGGAAAGAATTCGAGATATTATGTGTCTGGTGGTTTTTTAAATGATCAAGGATATGTTTTAGAATCTGGCTTTAAAAGATTTAATTTGAGATCTAATATTGTTATAGATGCTAAAGATTGGTTAGAAGTAGGTGTGAACGTTTCTGCATCTCACTCTATTCAAGATTACCCAAAACAAGATGATAGTACTTTAAGTAACGTTATTCTAACTGCTAGAAGTTTACCAGGTTTTTATCCTATTTACCAACGTAACTTAACTACGGGAGAATACCTTATTGACCCTTCTACAGGTCAACGTATGTTTGATTTTGGAGCTTACCGTACTAGTTCTTATGCGAAGTACAATTTAGTAGCTTCTTTACCACATGACAAGAATCAGTATATGCGTGATGTAGCAACATTTCGTACCTATGCTCAAATTCTTTTAAGAGACAACTTAAAGTTTAGAACATCTTTGAATGTGGATTACAATAGTACAAATACTCATAATGTTGCTAACCCTGATTTAGGGCCTTCACAAGAATATGGAGGAAGTGTATTAAGAGAGAATAATCGTACTGTGAGCTTAACATATAATAATGTTTTAAATTATAACCTAGATTTAAATGACAACTCTACTTTAGCTTTAATGGCTGGTCAGGAATATTTTCATCGCGATTCGAATTTCTTCGGAGGGGTTCGTGAACAAATTATCGCTATGGGATTTGAAGAACCAGATGCTGCTTCTCGTTTAGTTAGCTTTTATGGTAAGGCAGATGCTTATAGAATGTTGAGTTTCTTTGGAAATGCACAATACTCTTATGATGGGAAGTATTTCTTATCTGCTTCTTATCGTGCTGATGGTTCATCTCGTTTTGAAAAAGGTAACCGTTGGGGATCTTTCTGGTCTGTAGGAGCTTCTTGGAGATTAGATGAAGAGCAATTCCTAAGTGCTGCTAAGGATACATTCTTAAATAACTTACTTTTTAAAGCAAGTTATGGAGGGCAAGGAAATGATAATATTGGTTTATATGCTTATCAAGGACTTTATGCTATTCAAAATAACTTAGGAGAGTCTGGTTTAATTCCTTCAAGGCTACCAACACCTAATTTATCTTGGGAAACTAACTTAAACTTAAACATTGGGGTTGATTTTGCCATGTTTGACTATCGTTTAAATGGTTCTGTGGAGTATTTTGAGAGACAAAGTAAAGATTTATTATTTGCTAGAAACTTAGCTCCTTCTATGGGATATACTTCTACAGATGTAAACATTGGAGGAATTAAAAACTATGGTTGGGAATTTTCTTTAGATGGTTACCCAATCCGTACTGAGGACTGGAAACTTCATGTAGGTTTAAATTTAACTGCATATAAAAACAAAATTACTTCTTTGCCAAGTGATGAGATGTGGAAAGGAAATAAGCTTTGGACAAAAGGTGGGTCTATTTACGACTTTTACTTAATGGAATGGGCTGGTGTTAATCCTTCAAACGGAAATGCACAATGGTATATACAAAATAGCGATGGTAGTAAAACTATTACAGAGGATTATAGCCAGTTAAAAGTAAAAGATAGAGTATATAAAGGAAGTGCCTTACCAGATGTTTCTGGTGGATTCTTTACTAATGTACATTATAAATCTTTCCAATTATCTGCCAACTTTGTTTACGTGATTGGAGGAAAAATCTACAATAGAGATAAACTTTCTTTATACAGACAAAGTGCTGCTGGAAATACTTGGAGTATTGACATGATGGATCGTTGGACACCTGAAAATCCTGATGCGGATGTTGCTAGGCTAACAAGTAATCCTAAGAGTAATTGGACGCAAGAATCGGATCGATTCTTAGTAGATAGAACTTTCTTAAAGTTAAAGAACCTTACTTTTTCTTATGACTTACCAAAGAGTTTGCTAAGTAAAGCTAAGATTAATTCGGCATCTGTTTTTATGCAAGCAGAGAACCTATTCACTTTGACAAAGGAGCAAGGATTGGATCCTGAGCAAACTTTTGATGGTGTGACTTATTATAGATATCCTGCAATGAGAACAATCTCTGTAGGTGTTAATGTGAAATTTTAAGAGCCAAGAAAGATGAAAATTAAATTAATAAAATATATAGCAGCAGTTATTGTTGCCTCTACTACATTAACCGGATGTGATTTAGAGACTTCTCCTACCAATGCAGTTTCAAACACTGAAGTTTTTAAAACAGCAAGTGGTGGAGAAAAAGTTTTAGTTGGTACATGGGGAAATTTAATGGAGTCCTTTAGTACATATGCTAATCCTGGTTATGGTGCTTTTTTAAGAACCAATGATGCAATGGGTAGTGATGTAGTTGTGAATCTAAAATATGGTTTTACAGGTCAATATGCCTTTAATACTTTATACTCAAAAGGAGGAACTAATACTTTTAGCTGGAATTTAACCTATCGTACTATTAATAGTGTGAATAATGTTATTGCTAATGTTCCACAAAGTGAAGGAGATATAAATTATAAGCAACGTATTTTAGGACAGGCATATGCCTTTAGAGGGTTTATGTATTTGCATTTAGCCTCTAGTTATGGTTTTGCAGTAGATTTCGATCCGAACAAATTAATTGCTCCGATTTATACAGAGCCAACTGGACCAGAAACAGAAGGTCAGCCTGCTTCTTCGGTTATACAAGTTTATAATCAAGCTTTAAGTGATTTAGAGCAAGCTCTAGAACTTATATCAAGTGATTATATACGTGATTCTAAATATAAATTCGATCGTTCTGTTGTATTAGGACTTTTATCTCGTGCTAATTTATATGCCCAAAATTGGGATAAAGCAGTGGAATACTCTCAAGAGTTATTAAACGAGCAAGCTACTAGTATTTTAATGAATGAAGCCCAGTATAAAAGCGGATTTAGTGATGTAAGTAATCCAGAGTGGATTTGGGGTCATCCACAGACAGCTGAACAAAATGGAGCTTCTTATCAGTTTAATTACTTAGATGTAACAAGTCAGCAGAGTTATTACTTTAGCTTTAATGCTGATCCTTATTTCGCTGATTTATTTGATCAAGACGATTATCGTAAGTCAATGATGTATTGGGCGCCTGATCCAAGTATACTTAAACCAGAAAATGGTACCACAGCTTACTTTAGATATGCTAAATTTAAATTTAAAGGTGCTCAAGTAGCGGATATCGTTCTAATGCGTAATTCCGAGATTTATTTAATCAATGCAGAAGCGAACGCTCATTTGCAAAATAGTGCTCAAGCACTTGAATCTTTAAATGCTTTAAAGAGAGCAAGAGGAGCTAAGGAAATCTCTCAGTTATCTGGTAAAGATTTACTAGAGCAAATATGGATTGAGAGAAGAAAAGAGCTATTTGGAGAAGGATTTGCTTTAGTTGATATTATTAGAAATCAACAAAGTGTAGTTAGAAAAGACTTCCCTCAAACAGACCTTATTCCTTATACTTATAAAGTAATGAATGATGATGGCCAAATAACTGAGGCAACAGTAGGTCTTTTACCTCAGGGGCATAGGATTTTAAATTTCCCTGATAAATCTAGCTTTGTACCTAATAGCGACTATTATTTGTATCGCATTCCAGAGATTGAAGAATTAGAGAATAAAAATTTATTCCCTCAAGCAAAAAAATAGAGAAGTAAAAATAGCCAGAGAAATCAATCTCTGGCTATTTTATTTTATATAGGTTAAGATATTTTAAAAAATAAATAATTATATCTTTGTTATTAAAATTGAAATTATGCATCATATAGCAATAGTTGAGCACCAAGACTTTAGTAAGTATGCAATTATAAAACTATTAGAAGAGTGTTGTAGAAAGCCCATTAAATGCCATGATGTAACCAGTATGCAGGAATTAAAGTTGTTTTTAAATAAATATAAAAACAGTAGCATTATAATAGATGGACAGAGTTATCAAATGGAGTCGCAAAAGGAACATTTATTGTTTTTAAAACAAGAATATGTACATTGTAATTGGTTGTTTATTTTTGATAACATATCAGGAGGTTGGTTAAAAAGATTGATGCAGGTGAATTGGCCAGATTTGTCTATTCTTTTAAAAGATGATTCTTTAGAAGTACTTTGTAAAGGCCTTGGTGAATTCCTACATGGTAGAACGTATTTATCTGATCAAGTGTGTGACATTTTAAAGGAGCAAGAAAATGCCTTTTTTAAAGTCGAACAGGTACTTACTCAAGTAGAGAGAGAAGTTTTACGTGAAATAGCATCAGGTAAGACTAACAAAGAAATTGCTCAAGATAGAAGTATTAGTATACATACTGTAGTGACCCATCGTAAAAATATTTTTAAGAAATTAGAAGTGAATAATGTCTACGATGCCAGTAGGTATGCTATTCGTGCAGGAATATTCACAGTGAATGATTACTATATTTAATCTTCATTATCTATATAAAACAAAAAGAGTTTTGAACTAGTTCAAAACTCTTTTTGTTTTATAAGCTTTTTTAAAAAAAGGATTAGCCTTGATTTTTAAAAATTTCTTTATTGATTTCATCGATGTATTCCAATACTTCGTCACGACCTATTTTATCAGTAGATGAGGTAACAAAGTGCTTTGGCATTTCTTCCCAATTATCAGCAAGCATTTTCTTTCTGTAGTCAGCAACTAAAGAATGTACTTTTTGTTTCCCAACTTTATCTGCTTTTGTGAATATAATACAAAAAGGAATTTCATTCTCTCCTAAGTATTGCATAAACTCTAAATCTACTTTTTGAGCTTCATGACGAATGTCAATTAAAACAAAGGCACAAACAAGTTGAGGTCTTAATTCGAAATAATCGGTAATGAATTGTTGAAAGGTTGCTTTAGTCTTTTTACTAACTTTAGCGTATCCATATCCTGGTAAATCTACTAAAAACCAATTTGAATTGATTTTAAAGTGATTTATTAATTGTGTTTTTCCTGGTCTTGAAGATGTTTTAGCTAAATATTTTTGATTAGTTAGCATATTGATCAACGAAGACTTTCCTACATTAGATCTTCCAATAAATGCGTATTCTGGTAAAGGCTCATTAGGGCATTTACTTACTTCGGAATTACTAATTACAAATTCAGCTGTATTTATTTTCATGACGTTATATATTTCTTTCTTTTAGCCAATGGCTTAAAATTTCATTAAACTCATCAGGACGTTCCATCATAGCGGCATGTCCACATTTATCAATCCAAAATAAATCGGAATCTGGTAAAAGCTCATCAAACTCAACAGCTACTTCAGGAGGAGTTACTTTGTCGTTTTTCCCCCAAATCAAACAAGTAGGTACATGAATGTTTGGTAAATCTTTAGACATATTATGTCTAATAGCACTTTTAGCAATGGTTAATGTTTTGATTAATTTAATGCGATCGTTTACAGTTTGAAAAACTTCGTCTACTAATTCTTTGGTAGCAATTTTTGGATCGTAAAAAACATCTTCCGCTTTTTTCTGAATATAGGCATAGTCTCCACGTTTAGGGTAACTATCTCCCATTGCGCTTTCGTATAAACCTGAACTCCCAGTTAATATCATTGCTTTTAATAAAGAAGGATATGCTTTTGCAAAATATAATGCAATATGCCCACCTAGAGAGTTTCCTAAAAGGATAACTTCTTTGTAGCCTTGTTGTTCAATAAAGTCTTTTACGAATTTAGCAAATGCTTTCACATTTGTTTGCAATATACTATTGGTATATAAAGGCAGTTCTGGTAGAACTACTTTATAACCATGTTTTGGGAAGTAGTTGGCAACACCATCGAAATTGCTTAGCCCTCCCATTAACCCGTGTAAAATTATGATTGGAGTACCTTGTCCAATTTCTATAAAACGGAATTTTCCATCTACTTTTAAAGTTCGCTCCATGTAGTTTTTAAATGCGATTTTTAAATTCCTACAAATATAGGGTTTTCTTCAGGACAATGTTTGTAATAAAACCATAAAAATAATAATTATGTTTTTTAGGAGTGCTTTATCTGCTTAGAAAAGGAGCTTTTTATTAGTGTTTTAATGTTGTTTTATAGGTTGTAAATCCACTTTAAAAGGATGAGTATTACTATAATTAAAGGCTAGATATCAAATAATTAGTGTGCGATTCCTTTATAAATGGGAAGTTCACGAAAACTTATTAACAAAGTGGTAGAAAGTGGGTAAAAGTGGTAAAAAAATTGATACATTTGCTAAAACATTAAAGTATAACAGATAAGTGAAGGTTCTAATTGGGACATATGAGTGTAAAATCGATGCAAAAGGCAGGATTTTATTGCCTTCTTCTTTGAAGAAGCAGCTTTCTGATATACAAGATGGTTTTGTATTAAAACGTTCTGTCTTTGAATCTTGTTTGGAATTTTGGCCTATGGCTAAATGGAATGCGATGATGGAGAAGTTAAATAAGCTTAATCCATTTGATAAGAAGAACGATCAGTTTTTGAGAAGGTTCATGGCTGGTGTGAAATATATAGAGTTTGATGAGGCTGGAAGATTCTTGATTAGTAAAGATTTGATTGAGTTTGCAGGCTTATCCAAAGAGGTAGTTTTTTCCTCTAAAGTAGATATTTTAGAAATCTGGGATAAGCAAAGCTACGAGAGAAATATAATGGATGAAGATTTTGATTTTCAAGAATTGGCCCAAGAAGTAATGAGTAATATAAGTTTTGATGGATAAAGAGCAATACGGATATCACAGACCTGTACTATTAACAGAAAGTGTAGATGGTTTAGATATTAAACCCGATGGAATATATGTAGATGTTACCTTTGGTGGTGGCGGGCATTCGCGTGAAATTTTGAGTCGTTTGAATGAAAATGGTAAGCTGTTTGCTTTTGATCAAGATCAGGATGCTCTAGATAATGCAATTGATGATCCTAGGTTTACTTTAATCAATCAAAATTTCCGTCATTTAAAACGTTATTTACGTTTTTATGGTGTCAAAGAAGTGGATGGAATTTTAGGAGATTTAGGAGTTTCTTCCCATCAGTTCGATGTTGCTGAGCGTGGTTTCTCTACTAGATTTGATGGGGAACTGGATATGCGAATGAACAAGAAGGGAGAAGTTTCTGCCTACAATGTAGTTAATGAATATGAGTTAGCTGATTTGAGAAGTGTTTTTAGTTTATATGGAGAATTAAAAAATGCTCATGCAATGGCTACAACAATTGTCGAGGCTAGGGCTGAAAAGCCAATACAAAACACGGATGATTTAAAATTCGTTTTAAGCAGATTCTTGCCTGCTCATAAGAGTGCGAAAATTTTAGCTCAAGTTTACCAAGCTATTCGAATAGAGGTAAATCAAGAGATGGATGTTTTAAGGGAAATGCTAGAGCAAAGTTTAGAGGTGTTGCGACCAGGTGGTAGATTGAGTATTATCTCTTACCACTCTTTAGAAGATAGATTAGTAAAACGCTTTATGAAAAATGGTCTTTTCGAAGGAGAGCCAGAAAGAGATTTCTTTGGAAGATTTACTGTGCCGATGAAGCAATTAGGGAAATTAATTATCCCAACAGATGAAGAGATAGAAGTTAATAATAGAGCAAGATCTGCAAAATTGAGAATTGCTGAGAAATTATGAAAAAGTCAATATTAAGTCCAGCAGATATTATAAGAGCTAAAATTTTGGTGAATGAGGATTCCGCTAAAGTTTGGGCAATGATTTTATATATCATTTTATTGGGCTTGATAGTTATATGGAATACTCAAGCTTATGAATCTAAGGTTTTTGAAGTGGCTAAATTAAGTCACGATGTGAAGATGCTTAGAGCAGAGTTTGTAGATACTAGATCTGAATTGATGGAACTTAAAATGGAGTCGACTATTACAAAGACTTTAGAGGAGCAAGGTATTATGCCTTCGGAAGTTCCACCAGTGAAGATTCATGTTAATATAAAGGAGAAGGAAACAGGTTTTTGGAATAAATTATGGCCATAGGTAATAAAAGTATTTATAGAAACCCTTATATAGTATCCTTATTAGTTGTAGCACTTGCTATAGGGATAGTTTATCGTTTGATACATATTCAAAGTGTAGAAGGCGTTGAACTACGTGCAAAAGCTAGGAATGAAAAAAGGGTAAAAGAGGATGTAGTCCCTGCAAATAAAGGTAATATTTATTCTGCAGACGGGAGCCTTTTGGCCACTTCTGTTCCTGTCTTCGAAATTCGATTTGATGCTGTAGCTCCTAGTATTGAGGAGTTTGAAAGCAATGTTAAACCATTAGCGGATTCTTTGTCCAAGATGTTTAATAAACCTGCGAGTTATTACAATTCTCTTATGCGAAAGAGTAGAGCTAATAATAGCCGCTACGTTTTACTTGCTAGAGATTTAAGCTACACCCAATATGTAAGAGTGAAGAGTTTTCCTATGCTTAAACGAGGTCCTTACAAAGGAGGTTTTATTGCATTGCAAAAAACAGTTAGACAACACCCAATTGGGAAAATTGCCCAACGTACCATAGGTTACGAAAGGAAGTATGAGGATAATACTTTTGGAAGGGTTGGTATTGAAGGGGCGTTTTCTGAATATCTTAATGGGGTAGACGGTAAAAGAAAAATGCAAAGTCTAGGTAAGGATCAATGGAAGCCGATAAATGATGAAAACGAGGTTGAACCTATTGATGGTAAAGATATTGTTTCTACTATCGATGTTTTTATACAGGATATTGCCCATCATGCTTTACTTAAGGCCTTAGAGGATTTCAATGCAGATCACGGTTGTGTTATTGTTATGGAGGTTAAAACAGGAGCTATCCGAGCTATTTCTAATTTAGGAAAAAGCACACCTTCAGGAAATTATTTTGAATCAATTAATTATGCCATTTCCGAGAAACACGAGCCAGGCTCCACTTTTAAAGTGGCAGCCTTATTAGCTTTATTGGAGAAACAGAAAAGTGATACTGCCCGAATCTATGATACAAATGGAGGGGTAGTTAAGTTTTATAATGCTAGAGTTCGTGACTCTAAATGGGGAGGATATGGAAAAATCTCCTTAGCAAGAGGGATAGAAGTATCTTCCAATACGGTAATTACTCAAGCTGTTAATGAAGCATTCAAGGATAATCCTTCCGAGTTTACCAATTACTTAGGAAGTCTTTGGATGGATAAACCTTTAAAATTGCCATTAAAAGGAGAAGGTATACCTTATATCCCACAACCTGGTCAAAAAGGTTGGAGTGGATTAGCCCTGCCTTGGATGGCATTTGGTTACGGTTTATCTGTTACACCAATGCATACACTTACTTTATATAATGCTATTGCAAATGATGGGGTTATGGTTAAGCCTCAATTTGTATCTGAAGTAAAAGAATTTGATCAGACCGTTTTAGAGTTTGAACCAGTTGTTTTAAATCCACAGATTGCTTCTTTAGATGTAATTAAGCAAGTACAAGATATTTTAGTTAATGCTGTTATTCGTGGAACTGGTAGAAAGGTAAGTTCTAAGAACTTCACTATGGCGGGTAAGACCGGTACAGCTCAGGTTAACTATGGTGGAGGAAAAGGAAAAGATATGTATTACTCCTCTTCTTTTGCAGGGTTTTTTCCTGCGGAAGATCCTAAGTACTCTTGTATTGTAGTTATTCATCGGCCAGATCGTACTAAAAGCTATTATGGGGCGGATGTTTCTGGACCAGTATTTAAAAAAATCGCTCAAAAAATTTATACAGATGTTCCTGTTAGTACACAAGTAGATGATTTTGGAGATATCCCAAGTCTAATTGTGGATGATTATATGTATTACGATACTTTAGTTGAGCAAGACAATCAAGATATAATGCCTGATGTTAGAGGTATGTATGTTATGGATGCTTTACCACTGCTTGAGAATATGGGATTAGAGGTAGAAGTAAAAGGAATTGGCAAGGTTAAAAAGCAATCTATTCCAAAAGGAAATAAAATAGAAAAGAATAAGAAAGTCATATTAGAATTATCGTGAAGTTATTAAAGGACATATTATATAAAGTTACTATAAAATCTATAGTAGGTACAACTTCTCTACCAATAGAGTCTATTGTTATGGACTCTAGACAGGTACAAGCAAGCACTTTGTTTGTTGCAGTAAAAGGTACTCAAATCGATGGACATGAGTTTATAGAGCAATCTATAGCAAAGGGTGCAACGGCTGTGATCTGTGAAGATTTACCTACACAGCTAAATCCTGGGGTTACTTATGTTTGCGTGGAAGATACCAACGAAACTCTGGCATTAATTTCAGCCAATTTTTACGATAATCCTTCTTCTAAACTTAAATTAGTTGGAATAACAGGTACTAACGGAAAAACTACTGTTGCTAGTTTGCTCTATCAATTATTTACTAACCTTGGTTATAAGGTTGGTTTGTTATCTACTGTTAAGATAGTCATAGGACAAGAAATCTATTCTGCTAGCCACACCACACCGGATAGTCTTACTATTAATTATTTTTTAAATAAAATGGTTGAGCAAGGATGTGAATATTGTTTTATGGAGGTTAGTTCTCATGGTATTGTGCAAAAAAGAGTATGGGATTTAAAATTCCAAGGTGGTGTTTTTACAAATCTAAGTCACGATCATTTAGATTACCACAGTACTTTTGCCAATTATAGAGATGCGAAAAAAAGTTTTTTTGATCATTTAGATGCCAATGCTTTTGCCTTGACTAATAGTGATGACAAGAATGCTAGTATAATGGTGCAAAATACCAAAGCAAAAAAATACACTTTTGCTTTGAAAAATATAGCTGATTTTAAGGGAGTTGTTCTAGAGAGTCAGTTCACAGGAATGTTGATGAAAGTTAATCAACAGGAGGTTTGGGTACAATTAATAGGGGAATTCAATGCTTCTAATTTATTGGCTGTTTATGGTTGTGCTATCAATCTTGGACAACAAAAAGAAGAGGTTCTTGTTGAATTGAGCAAACTAAAGAGTGTTAGTGGTAGATTTCAATATTTTATATCTAAGAATAACATTACTGCTATAGTAGATTATGCTCATACTCCGGATGCATTGAAAAATGTATTAGAGACAATTAATTCCATTCGTTCTGGAAATAATAAATTAATTACTGTAGTAGGTTGTGGAGGTAATAGAGATGCTACAAAGCGACCTATAATGGCCCAGATTGCAACTGAATTAAGTGATAGGGTTATTTTAACCTCAGATAATCCAAGATTTGAGGAGCCTAGTAAAATATTGAAGGACATGGAGAGTGGTGTTCCTATGCAATATTCAATGAGAGTAATTTCTTTAGAGGATAGAAAGCAAGCTATCAAATTAGCTTGTCAACAAGCTCAAGATGGTGATATCATTTTAATTGCAGGTAAAGGGCATGAGACGTATCAAGAAGTTAAGGGGGTTAGAACCGATTTTAATGATCTTGAGATAGTAACGGAATTTTTAGAAAATTAGAAATAGCAGAGAAAGATTATGTTGTATTATTTATTTCAGTATTTAGACCAATTTGTTAATATCCCTGGAACAGGTGTGTTTCAGTATATTACATTTCGTTCTGGTTTAGCCGTTATTATGTCTTTGTTATTCTCTATTATATATGGAAAGAGAATAATTAATTTCTTACACCGTATGCAAGTGGGAGAAACAGTAAGAGAATTAGGTTTAGAAGGACAAAAGGAAAAATCTGGAACTCCAACTATGGGAGGAGTGATTATTATTTTAGCCACATTAATTCCTGTGCTATTATTAGCTAAGCTAGATAATATCTATGTTTTACTTTTAATACTTACCACTTTATGGATGGGGGCAATAGGATTTTTAGATGATTATATAAAAGTATTTAAGAAAGATAAAGACGGTTTAAAAGGTCGTTTTAAAGTAGTGGGACAAGTAGGTTTGGGATTAATTGTAGGCTGTGTTCTATATTTTAGCCCTGAGGTAACCGTGAGAGAGGCGCCTAGTAAAGATGCATTAGTTGAAACTGTTGTTAGTAAATACGATGTGAAATCAACAGCTACTACTATACCTTTTTTTAAAGATAATGAATTTGATTACAGTATGTTAATTAGTTGGATGGGGCCTGGAGCGAGTAAATATACTTGGCTTGTTTTTATTCCAATCGTTATTTTTATTATTACGGCAGTTTCTAATGGAGCGAATTTAACCGATGGAATAGATGGGTTAGCAGCAGGAACTTCCGCCATATCCACCTTTGTCCTAGGTATTTTTGCTTTCGTATCAGGTAACGTTATTTTTTCTACTTATTTAGATATTATGTATATACCTAATTCGGGAGAAATGACTGTATTTATTTCCGCCTTTATGGGGGCATTGATCGGGTTTTTATGGTATAATACTTATCCTGCTCAAGTTTTTATGGGAGATACAGGAAGTTTAACTATTGGGGGAATTATTGCTGTAATGGCATTTGCTGTTAGAAAAGAATTATTGATACCAGTATTATGTGGAGTGTTCTTAGTAGAGAATCTTTCTGTAGTATTACAGGTTTCTTACTTTAAGTATACAAAGAAAAAATATGGAGAAGGTAGGCGTATATTTTTAATGTCACCTTTACATCACCACTTTCAGAAGAAAGGATATCACGAGAGTAAAATAGTTACCCGTTTTTGGATTATTGCAATTCTATTAGGGGTGTTTTGTTTAGTTTCTTTAAAACTTAGATAGTTATGAAATTAGCCATTTTAGGAGCCGGGGAATCTGGTGTTGGTTCAGCTATTTTAGCCAAAACAAAGGGCTATGATGTTTTTGTAAGTGACTTTGGAGCTATAGCTTCACGTTACAAAGAAATATTAGATAAAGAAGGTATTTCATGGGAAGAAAACGGCCATAGTTTAGATAAGATATTAGCTAGCGATTTAGTGATAAAGAGTCCAGGAATCTCTGATAAAACACCTATTGTAGTTCAGATTAAAGCAAAAGGTATAGCCATTATTTCAGAAATTGAATTTGCTAGTTCCTTTAATAAAGAATTATCTATTGCAATTACGGGAAGTAATGGTAAAACAACAACTAGTTTATTGACCTATAAACTGCTAAAAGATGGTGGTTTAAATGTTGGGTTAGCTGGGAACATAGGCTTTAGTTATGCTCAACAAGTGGCAGTAGATCCTGATAAATGCTATGTATTAGAACTGAGTAGTTTTCAATTGGATGGAATAGTTGACTATAGGCCTAATATTGCGGTTTTAACCAATCTTAGTCCAGATCATTTGGATCGTTATGATTATAAATATGAAAACTATATTGATTCAAAGTTTAGAATCACTATGAATCAAACAGAGAGTGACTATTTTATCTATGATTACGATGATAAAGAAATCCAGAAATGGCTAAGTAACAATCAAATTAAAGCAAAGACAATTCCATTTTCTTTGACCCAAAAATTGTCAGAGGGAGCTTATGTGGATCAAGATAATATAGTGGTAGCTATGGAAACAGAAACATTTGTAATGCCAATCAAAGAATTAGGAGTTGAAGGGCCACATAATGTGAAGAATGCAATGGCAGCTACTACCATTGCGCAATTAAAGCGTATTAGAAAAGAAAGAATTAGAGAAAGTCTTTCTGAATTCCAAGGAGTAGAGCATAGGTTAGAAAAAGTAGCTAAGGTGAATCAAGTACAATATATAAATGATTCTAAAGCTACTAATGTAAATGCTACCTTCTTTGCCCTGGAAAGTATGAAGAATCCAACGGTTTGGATCGTTGGAGGTGTAGATAAAGGAAACGATTACTTAGAACTAATGCCTCTAGTAAGAGAAAAAGTAAAAAGTATTATTTGTTTAGGATTAGATAATGAAAAATTAAAGCAGACTTTTATCAATGTAGTCGATGAAATGGTAGAAGCCAATAGTATGCAAGAAGCCATTGTTTTCGCTCAAGAATTAGCAGAGCAAGGTGATACTGTATTATTGTCTCCTGCTTGTGCAAGTTTTGATTTATTCAAAAGCTATGAGGATAGAGGTAATCAGTTTAAAGTATTGGTAAACAATTTATAAATAGGATAAAAGATGATGCAGATTTTTAGTACAAGTAAGAAATACATGCAAGGGGATTTTACCATTTGGGCCTTAGTAGGACTATTGGCTTTATTTTCCTTTATGCCTGTATATAGTGCTAGTACTAACTTAGTGTATACTGTAGGAACAGGACATAATACTAGTTACTATTTATTTAAGCATTTTTTGCATGTAATGGTAGGTTTTGTTTTTTTTCTATGGGCTGTACATCGATTAGATTATAAATACTTTCGAAGTATAGGCGTCTTTGGCTTACCTATTGTAGTTGCATTGTTAATTTATGCTCTAACAAGAGGAACTACCATTGGGGGAGCAAATGCCAGTAGATGGGTTAGCGTAATGGGAGTTCAATTTCAGCCTTCTTCTCTAGCAGCGGTTATCCTTTTGATGTATGTCGCTCAATATTTGGTGAAAGTTAAAGATCATATAGGTAGCTTCAAGGCTTCATTTATAGAATTATGGATTCCAGTGTTTCTTGTTGTTGGTTTAATTTTCCCTGCGAACTTCTCCACTGCAGCACTGATTTTCTTTATGGTATGTCTACTTGTATTTGTAGCTAAATACCCTCTAAAGTACCTTTTTAAAGTATTGGGGATTGGGGCAATATGCGTGAGCCTATTTGTTAGCTTAGCGTTGCTATTTCCTGGATCTTTCAATAATAGGGTACATACTTGGGCGAGTCGTATAGAACGATATACAAAGAATGATGGCTCACAAGATCTATATCAAGTAGAGAACGCAAAAATGGCAGTAGCTCTTGGGGGGATCTTCGGAGTTGGTCCGGGTAAGAGTGTGCAAAAAAACTTTCTTCCTCAGTCTTCTTCGGATTTTATTTATGCCATCATTGTAGAGGAATTTGGGATTGTGGTTGGCTTAGCAGTTTTAGGAGTGTATTTACTACTGTTTATACGGTTTTTAATAGCAGCCCATAAAGCGCCTACTTTATTTGGAAAGCTATTGGTTATTGGTCTTGGATTTTTATTTACTTTTCAAGCATTAATCAATATGGGGGTAGCAGTTTCTTTATTACCAACAACTGGGCAAACCTTGCCACTAATTAGTAGTGGAGGAACGGCCATTTGGATGACTTGTTTTAGTCTAGGAGTAATCCTTAGTGTAACTAAGAAGGAAAAGGAAATACAAGCTCATAATTTGGCACAGGCTTTACTTAAAGAGAAGGAGCAAGAGGAGTTGGCAAGAATGGAGGCTGTTCGTTTACAAGAGCTATCCCAAAAAGAACAATAGACAAAGAAAAGTATTGAATTGTAATAAAAACAAAAATGAAGAAAGCAATGCGTGTAATTATTAGTGGTGGAGGAACAGGAGGACATATCTATCCTGCTTTAGCTATTGCTAATGAGATTAAATCACGAGATCCTTTAGCCCAAATTTTGTTTGTAGGGGCCAAAGGACGTATGGAGATGACAAAAGTACCTCAAGAGGGGTATGCCATCGAAGGTTTGCATATTTCTGGTTTACAGCGAAAATTGACATGGAAAAATTTAAGTTTTCCATTTAAAGTTATTGGAAGTTTGATTAAATCGTGGAAGATACTTAAAGAGTTTCGTCCCGATATTGTTATAGGTACAGGTGGTTATGCAAGTGGAGCAGTAGTAAAGGTAGCCAATTGGTTAAGTATCCCTACTGTAGTCCAAGAGCAGAATTCCTTTCCAGGGATTACTAATCGCCTTTTAGCTAAGAAAGCTAAGTTAGTGTTTGTTGCATATCCTGGTTTAGAGCAGTACTTTTCTAAAGAGAAGATAGTACTCTCTGGTAATCCAGTAAGACAAGATATTGTAGCAATTGGTGACAAGAAAATAGAAGCATTAGAGTATTTTAAGTTGGATAAAACTAAGAAAACTTTACTTGTTTTAGGTGGAAGTCTCGGTGCGAAGAAAATTAATGAATTAATTGACGAAAATATTGATTTTTTTACGCAAGAAAATTGGCAAATATTGTGGCAATGTGGTAAATTGTACTATGTACAATTTAAGGATAAAGACAGAGAGGGTATCCGTATTTTAGAGTTTATTGATAAAATGGATTTAGCCTATAGTTGTGCCGATATTATTGTCTCTAGAGCGGGAGCTTCTTCGGTGTCGGAATTAATGTTAGTTGGAAAACCAGTTATATTTATTCCGAGCCCTAATGTAGCGGAAGATCATCAAACCAAAAATGCGATGAGTGTTGTAGAAAGACAGGCTGGAATATTGTTAAAAGAGAAAGATTTGGATCAGTTTCAAGAGGTTTTTAGTTCTCTAAGTCAAGACCCACAGAAGATGGCACTTTTAGCAGAAAATATTAAGGCTTTAGCTAAACCATTAGCCACAAAAGAAATTGTAGATAAAATTCAAGAGTTAATAAAATAAAAATATGTTAGTGGATAAAATAAAGAGCGTTTACTTTATAGGAATTGGAGGTATTGGAATGAGTGCCTTGGCTCGATATTTTAAATTTTTGGGTAAGGATGTAATGGGGTATGATAGAACACCTACGCAATTAACTCAAGAACTTAATCAAGCAGGTATTCAGGTAGTTTTTGATAGTGAAGTTAAATGTATTGAACAAAACTTCACTAATCCAGAAGATACTTTAGTTGTTATAACGCCTGCTATTAAAAAGCAAGATCATCCACAATGGATGTATTTTGAAGAAAATGGGTTTACCATTAAGAAGCGCTCAGAAGTTCTGGGGATTATTACAAAGGACACGTACTGTTTTGCAGTTGCAGGAACCCATGGAAAAACAACTACAACTAGTATCTTAGGACATTTATTATTTGAAGCAGGACTTGATGTTACCAGTTTTGTTGGAGGTGTAGTTGAAAATTACCAAAGTAATTTAATAGGGACAGGAAAAACGATTACTGTAGTTGAAGCGGATGAGTTTGATCGTTCCTTTCTAAGGTTGTTTCCAGATACAGCTTGTATAACAAGTACGGAAGCGGATCACTTGGATATTTTTGGAGATGCACAATCTATGCTAAAGGCTTTTGAGGATTTTAGTGATCTAGTCGAAGATAAATCAAAGTTATTCGTAGTTGAGCAAGTTGGTATCCCTGGGATTAAGGTTGGATTTGGAGAAAATTGTGTTTATAGGATAGAAAATATTGTTATTCAAAATGGATGGTATATTTTTGATATTATTACACCAAAGCAGATCATAAAAGGAGTTCGTTTTGCCTTACCTGGAAGACATAATCTTTCTAACGCATTAGTTGCTTTTGCAATGGCGTATAATTATGGAGTTTCTCCAGATTCATTAGTTAAATCTTTGGAGAGCTTTAGAGGGGTTAGAAGAAGATTTTCTTATGTGCTAAGGAAAGATAATTTTGTTTATATTGATGATTATGCACATCATCCAACAGAAATCTTAGCAGTTAGTCAAGCGGTACATGAAATGTATCCAGATAAGGAGATTTTGGCGGTTTTTCAACCGCATCTATTCTCTAGAACCAAAGATTTTATGGGAGATTTTGCAAAGGCATTGTCTAGTTTTGAGTCTGTTGCTTTAATGGATATTTATCCTGCGCGTGAATTGCCAATTGCAGGAGTAACCTCTGAAGTACTTTTAGAGAAAGTAACAGCTAAGAACAAAGCATTGGTTAGTAAAGAGAATTTGATTCCGTTTATCAAGAATTCAAAAGCTGAGGTGGTATTAACCATTGGAGCAGGAGATATTGGAGAGATGGTAATTGACATAAAAGAAGCATTAAAATAAAAAGAATAAAGTGAGAAAGAGTCTTAAGTTTATAAAATGGTTGGATGTACGTCTATTTTTAATAGTAGTACTCGCTTTTGTTTTATATTCTTTTGCGAACCATAAGAATAGAAATAGGGATATTCAAGGCATTGAAATTAATTTTAAAGGGAATCAAAGTCACTTTGTTACTTCCCAACAAGTTAAGAAGGGCATTGAGGAACAATTAGCTTGGCAGGCAGGAGTAAATAAAGAACAAGTACAACTTAAACTTTTAGAAGAGTCGGTATTGGAAAACCTTCTAATAAAAGATGCGGATGTGTATTTAACTTTAGATGGAAAACTGCAAGTTGATGTATGGCAGAAAGATGCGATAGCTCGACTAGTTGAACAAGGTAATAGCTATTATTTAGATCAAGTAGGTAATCAAATGCCACTTAGTTCAAATTTTTCAAAGCGTGTGCCTATGGTCTCAGGTGAAATTACTGAGGATATAAGGCCTAAGCTAAAAGAAATGTTAGATATAATAGCCAAAGACGAATTTTTGAATAATGATATCACAGGTATTTTATTGTTGCCAGATGATTCCATTCAATTAATGAGTAGATCGAATTCTTTTGAAATTCACTTTGGAGATTTTGAAGAAATGCAAAGGAAACTAGATAATTACAAAGCTTTTGTTCAATATAGCTTACAAGATGGAGTTTCCTTGGAAAAATATAAGAAAATAAACCTAAAGTTTACCCAGCAAGTGGTATGTGCCAAATAAAAAAATAATATGGAAAAAGAAAATATAGCTGTTGGTTTAGATATTGGAACAACAAAGATTGTTGCAATGGTTGGAAAGAAGAATGAGTATGGTAAACTTGAAATTCTTGGGCTTGGCAAGGCCAAGAGTTTAGGAGTTAAACGTGGGGTAGTAAATAATATTACACAAACTATTCAATCTATTCAAAATGCTGTTGCAGTAGCTGAGTCAGAAGCAGAGTGTAAGATTAAGAAAGTTGTTGTTGGAATAGCAGGACAACATATACGAAGTATTCAACATAGTGATTATATAAGTAGACCTAACCCAGATGAGGTTATAGGTGATAAAGATATTGAACAGTTAATCCACCAGGTGCAGAAACTAAATATGTTACCCGGAGAAGAGATTATCCATGTTTTACCTCAAGAATTTAAAATTGATGGGGAACCAGGTATAAAGGAACCTATTGGAATGTATGGTAGTCGTTTAGAGGCGACTTTTCACGTAGTGGTAGGTCAAGCAGCTTTGATAAAAAACGCTGGACGTTGTATTAAAGATGCAGGGCTTGAGCTATCTGGAATTACCTTGGAACCTTTAGCTTCGGCAGAAGCTGTTTTAAGTCAAGAAGAGAAAGAGGCAGGGGTAGCTTTAATTGATATTGGTGGTGGTACAACAGATTTAGCTATCTTTAAAGATGGTATCATCCGTCATACTGCTGTAGTTCCTTTTGGTGGGAATGTTATTACAGAGGACATTAAGGAAGGTTGCTCTATAATCGAAAGACAAGCAGAGATTTTAAAAGTGAAATTTGGATCTGCTTGGCCAGGAGAAAATAAGGATAACGAAATCGTTATGATTCCTGGGCTAAGAGGTAAGGAACCAAAAGAGATATCTTTGAAAAATCTTTCTAAGATTATTCATGCTAGAGTAGATGAGATTATACAGTTAGTATTCTCAGAAATTAAGAGCTATGGTTATGAAAATCCGCAAAAAAAATTAATAGCTGGTATTGTTTTAACTGGAGGAGGTTCTGAATTAAAGCATATAAAGCAATTAGTAGAATATATTACAGGAATAGATACTCGTATTGGGTATCCAAATGAACACCTAGCTGGAGATTCCAATCCTGAAATTTCTAGTCCTCTTTATGCTACGGCAGTAGGATTAGTGATGGAAAGTGATCGTAACGCAGTTATGGGGGCAATTTCATTAGATGAATTGAAATTGATGATGGAACAAGAACTAGCAGAAAAGCAAGAACAAGAAAAGTTGCAAGCTCAAGCAGAATTGGAACTTAAAATGCAACATGAAGCTAGTTTGAAACAGCAGGAATCTTTGGAAAAAGATCAACAAGCTGCCAAAGAAGAAGAAGAGATGCAAAACACTACTTCAGAGACTTCTAAAGAAGAGGTGGAAGAACCTGAGGTTACTACTACGGTAGAGCGTTTTGAACGAAAGTTTTTAGGAAACTTCGTAAGAAAGATTAGAGAATTTATTGAAAAGCAAGAATAAAAACGATACGTATATGGAGAATACAGATTTCGGAGGAATACAATTCGATTTACCAAAAAATCAATCAAATGTGATTAAGGTAATTGGTGTAGGTGGGGGAGGTAGCAATGCTATCAACCACATGTTTAAACAGGGTATTAAAGGGGTTGATTTTATAGTTTGTAATACAGATTCACAAGCTTTAGATAATAGTACTGTACCAAATAAAATCCAGTTAGGGGTAAACTTAACGGAAGGACTTGGTGCTGGATCTAATCCAGAAGTAGGACAGCAATCCGCTTTAGAAAGTATTGAAGATATTGAGAAAATGCTAGATGGGAATACTAAAATGGTATTCATTACTGCTGGTATGGGTGGTGGTACTGGTACCGGTGCTGCTCCTGTAATTGCTCAACTTTCTAAAGAACGCGACATCTTGACTGTAGGTATTGTTACTATTCCTTTTCAATTTGAAGGGAAAGTTCGTATTGATCAGGCTTTCAAAGGAGTAGATAGATTGCGTAAGCAAGTGGATTCTTTAGTGGTAATTAATAATAATAAGCTAAGAGAAGTCTATGGTAACTTAGGTTTCAAAGCTGGTTTCTCCAAAGCCGATGAAGTATTATCCACTGCAGCTAGAGGAATAGCGGAGGTAATTACTCATCACTATACGCAAAATATCGATTTAAAGGATGCTAAGACAGTTCTTTCTGATAGTGGTACTGCCATTATGGGATCAGCAACTGCTTCAGGTGAAAACCGTGCAAAAGAAGCAATTGTTGCAGCTCTTCATTCTCCATTGTTAAATGATAATAAGATTACTGGGGCTAAAAACGTTTTACTTTTAATCGTTTCAGGTACAAGTGAAATTACTTTAGATGAAATAGGTGAAATCAATGATCATATTCAAACAGAAGCTGGACATAATGCTAATATCATTATGGGAGTTGGTGAAGATGAGAGTTTAGGTGAAGCTGTTGCAGTAACTATTATCGCTACTGGTTTTAATATTGAGCAACAGACAACTATTGCAACTCCAGGTAAACCAGATACCATTATTCACGTTTTAGGTGGAGACGAAACAAAAGTTCAAAGAGAATTAAACGTCGGGGGTCAAGCTGCAGTATTAGGGGCTTCTTCTCCTGATCAACCTTTACATAGAGCAGAGCAATCAAGTGAAGTACAAGTAGAGGAGCAAGAGCAAGTAAAAATTTACTATCCTTTTGCAGAAGATACTCCAAAAGAGAAAGAAATATTAACACAAGCAAGTTCAGAGGCTAGTGCTGAGGTAAAAGCGGTAGAGGATATTGAAGATCAACCTATCAGTGAATCTTTACCAAGCGAATCTTTAAATAATGCAGTAGATAATCCTAATGGATTAGATTCTTTTTTCAAAATTGTTTCACCTTCTAGTGAAGTTGAAAATGAAAGTAAAGAACAAACGATAGAGCAAGTTGTAAATACTTCTAACCTAAAGAGTAATGAAACTAGCGATATAAGAGATATAAAAGTAGTCGAGCCAGAAATTGTACTTGCTAATTCAGCAGCAGCAGCAGCAGAGGCAACTATTAATAAGCTTGATGTAAAGAAAGCTCCTATTCAACAAAACAACACTACAAGTGTTTTAGATGTTGAGCACAAACAAGATCATCAAGTGCAGTCTCTTGGAGCTAAAGTGAATTTAACAGAGGATGCTCCGGAACCAACAAAAACAGAGGATGTTGTTTATTTTACTTTAGAGGACAATCTAGAGAAAGAACAAGAAGTAGCTACAGCTAAGCCTACATCTCCTCATGTTGAAGATATTGCTCAAGGATTTGAATTAGGTGTTTCTTCTAAAAATGAGATTGAGCAAGCAAAGGAATTAGAAGAATTAGCGGCTAATTTTGATGAGTTTGAAAATGATGAGGTTAATCCATTAGAGATGAGTTTAGAAGAATATAGTCTTCGTTCTCGCACTGCAGAGCGCAGAAAGAAAATGAAAGACTTTAATTATAAATTCAATACGGATGCTAGCAATAGTTTAGTAGACAAAATGGATGCTGAACCAGCATACAAACGAACTGGGATTAGCTTAGAATCTACATCTACAGATAGCAGCGATAAATCTCGTCTAAGCGTTAGTGTAGATAGTAATAATGATACTAAATTAAGAAGTAATAATTCTTTTTTACATGATAATGTAGATTAAAGAAATCTTAAATATTAGAGATAAGCCTGAAAAAAATCTTTCTTTTTCAGGCTTTTTTATATATTTGCAAATCTAAAAATGGATGTCATGAGTTTACAATCTAAGATTACCGATGCGATAAAAAGTGCAATGAAAGCTAAAGATACTTTAGCATTAGAATCACTAAGAGCGATTAAATCTGAGTTATTATTAGCTCAAACTCAGGCTGGGGCTCAACAAGAATTAAATGATGAGCAAGAAATTAAAATACTTCAAAGATTAGTGAAGCAAAGAAGAGACAGTGCTGCTATTTTTACTGAACAAGGTAGAGCAGATTTAGCTGAGCCGGAAATTGCGCAAGCTGTAATTATTGAAGGGTTTTTACCAAAGCAATTAACACCTCAAGAAGTTGAACAAATTATAAAGACCATTATCTTAGAAGGTGATTTTTCTTCTATGGCTTCTATGGGGCAGGTAATGGGATTAGCTTCTAAAGAATTAGCTGGTAAAGCAGATGGAAAGACTATTTCAACTATCGTTAAAGCGTTGTTGACAAAATAAAAAAATGGACTGTCCGTGTAGTTCAACTGGATAGAATATCAGATTTCGGCTCTGAGGGCTGGGGGTTCGAGCCCCTCCGCGGACGCAAACGTAGGTTTATTAAAGTTTTAGCGATTTGTATTTAAACTAACACAAATCGCTTGTAACCTACAGTATCATAGAGTTTAATGAGTTCTCTAAAAAAATATCATCTCCTAAATTTTCAAAAGTATATTCTGGTACTTGCCAGAGCTCTTAATGAATTCTATAGGAAGCTAAGTAGAGTACTGAGCTTTTATAGTTCCTTTTTTAAAGGGAAATTTTCCTTTGGATTAAATCTATCCTTCTTTTACTGACTTTTCTTTGTTTATTTTTTACTCTATGTATAGTAAGCTAGAGAACAATGGTTAACAAAATGTCTCATAATCTTTGGTATTGTTTGAATTGACCATAGGAAGAGGATATTATAGTCGGTTTTTTTAGTAGGTGAGGGAATAAAAAAAAAAGGATTTTTTTTAAAAACTGATATTTATCATGTTTTTTACTTTTCTACTTACTTATATTTGTTTTTGAATTACTGAAAGATAGGATGCAATAAGGTACTAGAACCTTTTTTAGTATAAGTATTGCTGACTCATTTGATAGAATTTTTTATCCCTTTTCATAAGGTTAGTCTTCAATTGAGCTTTAGAGGTGGAGATCGCTAAAGAACAATAATAATAAGATTAATATTTTCATTATGTCCTGTGGAGAATTTTTGTAGTTTGTGAGTTTGACTACAACTATTCATATTGTTGTTAAAAAAGCACTAGTGTTAAGGCATTAGTGCTTTTTTTTGTGTCTGTTTATAGGTTATTCTTTACCTTAGATTATTATTAGCTAAATTATATAAAGAATTATGAATCAAGAATACCAAGTGCTATTACAGCAATGTATAGCAATTATAGAACAGGATAATAAAACTGTAGAACAGCGCTTATTGGATATTTGTACTATTTTAAATAAAGAATTAGAATATTATAATTGGGTTGGTTTTTATATGGCTGATCATTCTACTCGTACGTTACACTTAGGACCTTATGTGGGTGAGCCAACAGATCATACTGTTATTGACTTTGGAAAGGGAATTTGTGGACAAGTAGCTCTAAGTAATGAGACTTTTTTAGTGGAAGATGTTAAAGCTCAGGATAATTATATTGCTTGTAGTATTACCGTAAAATCTGAAATTGTTGTACCTTTATTTGTTGACGGTGTTAATATTGGGCAAATAGATATAGATTCAAACACTTTAAATGCCTTTACACAAGAAGATACTGTGTTCTTAGAAACACTAAACTCTTATATTGCAAGACTTTTTTAAAGTTTGGTAGCTTATGCTACGTTTTAATGTTCTTTGAAGATAAAAAAAAAGCTTAATGTGTGTTGTATTTTGAAAATAAAAATTACCTTTGCAACGAATTGTAGAAACACTGCAGTTCGCGCATAATAATTATTAAATCAATATTGGCATGTATTTAACTAAAGAAAAAAAGGCTGAAATCTTCGCTCAACATGGTGGAGCTGTAGCTAACACGGGTTCTGCTGAGGGACAAATTGCATTGTTTACTTTCAGAATTTCTCACTTAACAGAACACTTAAAAAGAAATCGTAAAGATTATAATACAGAGCGTTCATTAGTACTTTTAGTAGGTAAAAGAAGAAGACTTCTTGATTACTTAAAGAAAACTGAAATTAACAGATATCGTGAGATTATTAAGGTATTGAATATTAGAAAATAATCAATAGAGAAGAGGTGCCCTTGTGCGCCTCTTTTTCTTTTTAACCTTTTTAGCAGATAACGCTGGTTTTTCATTGGGTTTCATTCAACTACACAACAACACACACACACACACAACACAGAATTATTAAAGCCTCTTTTTTTAAAAAAGAGGCGAAACCCTAAAGTATTAAGTAATTATGATTCCTAAGGTAACAAAAGAAATTATCGATTTAGGAGATGGGAGAACTATCTCAATCGAAACGGGAAAATTAGCCAAACAGGCAGATGGGTCCGTAGTAGTAAGAATGGGTGACTGTATGCTTTTAGCTACAGCTGTTTCTGCACGTACTGCAAACCCTGGTATTGATTTCCTACCTTTAACTGTAGATTACAGAGAGAAGTTTTCTGCTGCTGGACGTTTTCCAGGAGGTTTTTTTAAGCGTGAAGCTCGCCCAAGTGATCAAGAGATTTTAACAATGCGTCTTGTAGACCGTGTTTTAAGACCTTTGTTCCCTGACGATTACCATGCTGAAACACAAGTTATGATTCAATTGATGTCATATGATGAAAATGTGATGCCTGATTCATTAGCTGGTTTAGCTGCTTCAGCTGCATTAGCAGTTTCAGATATTCCATTCTATAACTATATTTCAGAAGTAAGAGTTGGACGAGTAGACGGTAAATTCATTATTAACCCTACTAAAGCACAGTTAGAAGTGTCTGATATCGATATGATGATCGGTGCATCTAAAGATTCTGTTGCAATGGTAGAAGGAGAAATGAAAGAAATTTCTGAAGCTGAAATGATCGAAGCAATTAAATTTGCTCACGAGGCAATTAAATTGCAAGTGGAAGCTCAAGAAAAAATGCGTGCGGCTTTAGATTTAGAGTACCGTACTTATGAAGGTGAAGAGGAAGATGCAAATATCGAATCTGCTGTTCATACAGCAGCTTATGAAAAGCTTTACGATATCGCTTCGCATGCAAGTGCAAAAAGCGAGCGTGGAGAGAAATTTGCTGAAGTTAAAGAAGAAGTATTAGCGTTATTTTCAGAAGAAGAAATCGAAGAGAAATCAGAGCTAATTAATAAGTATTTCAACAAAGTTCAAAAAGAAGCAGTTAGAAATCTTATTTTAGATCAAGGTATTCGTCTTGATGGAAGAAAAACAACTCAAATTAGACCAATTTGGTCTGAGGTAGATTACTTACCTTCAGCGCATGGTTCTGCTATTTTTACAAGAGGAGAAACCCAAGCTTTAGCAACAGTAACTTTAGGTACTTCTAGAGAAGCTAATATTATTGATTTACCAAGTGATCAAGGAGAGGAAAGATTCTACCTACATTATAACTTCCCTCCATTTTCAACAGGTGAAGCTAAACCTCTAAGAGGTGTATCTCGTCGTGAGATTGGACATGGTAACTTAGCTCAAAGAGCTTTAAAAAATATGATTCCTGCTGATTGTCCTTATACAATCCGTTTAGTATCTGATGTATTAGAATCGAATGGTTCTTCTTCTATGGCAACAGTTTGTGCTGGTACATTAGCATTAATGGATGCTGGTATTCAGGTAGACAAACCAGTTTCTGGTATTGCAATGGGATTAATCAGCGACGCTAAAACTAACCGTTGGGCTGTTTTATCGGATATCTTAGGTGATGAAGATCATTTAGGAGATATGGACTTCAAAGTAACTGGTACAAAAGATGGTATCACTGCTTGTCAAATGGATATTAAAATTGAAGGTTTAGCATACGATATCTTAGAGCAGGCATTAAACCAAGCTCATGAAGGTCGTCTTCATATTTTAGAAAAATTAACCGATACAATTGCTCAACCAAATGTACAAGTTAAGCCTAAAGCTCCAAAAATTATTACTGTTGAAATTCCAAAAGATTTCATCGGTGCTGTTATTGGTCCTGGAGGAAAGAATATTCAAGCTTTACAAGCAGATACTCAAACTACTATCGTTATTAACGAAGAAGGTGATTTAGGTATCATTGAAATTTTAGGAACAGATCAAGAAGGAATGGATAAAGCTATTGCAGCAATTCAAAACACTACATTTGCTCCTGTAGAAGGAGAGGTTTACAAAGTTAAAGTTGTAAAAATGTTAGATTTTGGAGCAGTTGTAGAGTTTGTTCCTGGTAAAGAAACTTTATTACACGTATCTGAGTTAGATTGGAAACGTATTGAGAATGTTTCTGATGTTTTAGCATTAGGAGATGAAATCGAAGTGAAATACTTAGGTATCGATCCAAAGACTAGAAAAGCAAAAGTTTCTAAAAAGGCTCTAATGCCACGCCCTGCTCGTCCAGAGAAAAAGGCTGAAGCTACTCCTAATAAGGAAGAAGTAAATAAAGATAAATAGTATTTTTTATACTAAGTATTATAGAGAAAGCACCCTAATTTAGGGTGCTTTTTTTGTTAAAATTACTTTTTTTCCCTTTTTATGATAAAACCAATATTAGCTTTTATATATTGGTTTTTTGTTATTTTTGACTATTTAATTTTGAGTATATCCCCCTTGTTAGCTTTATCTGCTTGGGACATTCCAATTGTAAAATAATGGTTATAGTCAATTGTTTTTGGCTAACAGCATAATTTTTAGTATCTTAGCCTAGTTACGAAAAGGTGATGTGCATTTCTTAAGAGTAAATGCCCTCTATTATTAGAGTTTAATCATCCATCTCATATTGTAGTTTTTTTACTACACCTATTCAAGAAATCAGATAGTATTTCTTTCATTTTACACTCTTTATTTGATAGAGTGTCCTTTTTAGAACTCAAGTTATATGGTTCTATCTCGGCTGAGTGTTCAGTAACAATCTTTTTTATTAATTTCTTATAAGTTCGCTTATAAGGACAAAAATATTTTATTTAGTTATGTCAAATTTCAAAGTAGGAATTATTGGTGCTGGTCCCAGCGGATTAGCCATGTTAAGAGCTTTCGAATCGGAACAAAAGAAGGGTAATCCCATTCCAGAGATCAAATGTTATGAAAAACAAGATAACTGGGGAGGAATGTGGAACTATACTTGGCGTACTGGTGTTGGAAAATACGGAGAGCCTATTCATGGAAGTATGTATAAGTACCTATGGTCGAACGGTCCTAAAGAATGTTTAGAGTTCGCTGATTACACTTTTATGGATCACTTCAAAACACCTATTTCTTCTTTCCCTCCACGTGAGGTATTATTTGATTATATACAAGGTAGAATTAAGCAAAGTAATGCTCGTGATTTTATTAAGTTTAATACTGTTGCTAGATGGGTGGATTATAATGAAGAAACTAAACAGTTTAGAGTTATTTTTGACGACTTGGTAAAAAACGAAACATTTGAAGAAATTTTCGATTATTTAGTGGTAGGAACAGGACATTTCTCTACTCCAAATATGCCTTATTTTAAGGGAATTGACAATTTCCCAAATGCAGTAATGCATGCACACGACTTTAGAGGTGCAGATCAATTTGTTGATAAGGATGTTTTATTAATTGGGAGTAGTTATTCTGCTGAAGATATTGGAGTTCAATGTTTCAAACATGGTAGTAAATCTGTAACAATTGCTTACCGTACAACTCCAATTGGAGCTAAGTGGCCAAAAGGGATAGTGGAGAGACCTTCCGTTACTCATTTTGAAGGAAGTAGAGCTTTCTTTAAAGATGGGACTAGTAAAGAGTTTGATGCGGTTGTACTTTGTACAGGATACCAGCACAAGTTTCCATTCTTACCAGATAATTTAAGATTGAAAACTAAAAACTGTCTTTACCCAGATAATTTATACAAAGGAGTTGTATTCAATGAAAATGAGAAGCTTATTTTCTTAGGAATGCAAGATCAATGGTATTCATTTAATATGTTTGATGCTCAAGCATGGTTTGCTAGAGATTATATGTTAGGTAGAATTGAATTACCAAGTAAAGAGGAAAGAGAACAAGATATTGCAAATTGGATGGAAGGGGAGATTAAAGCTGAGACAAGCTGCGATCAAATTACTTTTCAAACAGAATATATTAAAGAGCTTATTTCTTTAACAGATTATCCGAGTTTCGATTTGGATAAAGTATCCGATATGTTAAGAACTTGGTTACAAGATAAAGAAAATAATATTTTAAACTATAGAGACCAGGTATTTACATCAGTTATGACTAATGTTACAGCTGAAGTGCACCACACTCCTTGGATGAGAGAGTTAGATGATAGTCTTGAGCGTTATTTAGATGAGGTAGAGGCAGATGAAGTTGAATTAAGTAAAGTTAGAAACTACTAATTATTAACCTAGTCTAGTTGCTAAATATTTGTTAATATTGAGTTTTATTTTAATTCCTTGTAACCTTTTGGGCTTTATCTACGTATAACTATATGTAACCTGAAGAAGAGTAATCTTAAAGGGTTAGTTAAACGAATAAAAGGATAGAAATAATATGAGACAACTTAAAATTACCAAGCAAGTTACCAATCGTGAAACTGCATCATTGGATAAATACTTGCAAGAAATTGGTAAAGTAGATTTGATTACGGCAGATGAAGAAGTAGAGTTAGCACAGCGTATTAAAGCTGGTGATCAAAGAGCTCTAGAGAAGTTAACAAAGGCTAACTTACGTTTCGTTGTATCTGTTGCAAAACAATACCAAAATCAAGGGTTAACACTTCCAGATTTAATTAATGAAGGAAATTTAGGGTTAATCAAAGCTGCTCAGCGTTTTGATGAGACAAGAGGTTTTAAATTCATTTCTTATGCTGTTTGGTGGATTCGTCAGTCTATTTTATCTGCTTTAGCAGAACAATCTAGAATTGTACGTTTACCTTTAAACAAAATTGGTTCGATCAACAAAATTAACAAGATGTATGCTTTATTAGAGCAATCTAATGAGCGTCCACCTTCTGCCGAAGAAATTGCTATCGAATTAGATATGACAGTAAATGATGTAAAAGAGAGTATGAAGAACTCTGGACGTCATTTATCTATGGATGCTCCTTTAGTTGAAGGGGAAGACTCTAACCTTTATGATGTATTGCGTAGTGGTGAGTCACCTAATCCTGATAGAGAGTTAATTCATGAGTCATTACGTACAGAGATAGAAAGAGCTTTAGAAACTCTTACTCCTCGTGAAGCAGATGTGGTTAGACTGTATTTTGGACTAGGAGATCAACATCCAATGACGTTAGAAGAAATAGGAGAAACTTTTGATCTTACTCGTGAGCGCGTCAGACAAATTAAAGAAAAAGCTATTCGTCGTTTAAAACATACTTCTAGAAGTAAAATATTAAAGACGTATTTAGGCTAAATAATATAGAATGCACTAAGTTGTATTTTACAAAAAAAACCAGTGAAATATTTTCACTGGTTTTTTTATGCTTAAAAAAATAAAGCCTTTTCATTTTTGAAAAGGCTTTATTTTTATTTATTGTGTAACAACATATTTAATATCTTGTTCTGTAATTACTTTAGTAATGTTATGAGAAGCTAGTGACTTCATAGCTTTATCCCATTTCTTACCACTTAATCCAGCTTGTTCTTTTAATTGAGCTAACTCTAATTTGTTTTCATTCTTTTCTAAGATAGCAAGAATATCTTTTTCTTCTTGAGTCAATTCTACCTGAACTTCATTTTTCTCTGGTCTCATTTGAGGGAAGAAAAGAACTTCTTGAATTGAAGGGTTATTTGTTAAGAACATAATTAGGCGGTCCATTCCAATTCCCAATCCTGAAGTAGGAGGCATTCCGTATTCTAAAGCTCTTAGGAAGTCTTGGTCAATAAACATTGCCTCATCATCTCCTCTATCTGCTAAAGCCATTTGTGCTTCAAATCTTTCTCTTTGGTCAATAGGGTCATTTAATTCAGAGTAAGCATTAGCAATCTCTTTTCCACAAACCATTAACTCAAAACGCTCCGTCAAATCAGGATTATCTCTATGCATCTTTGTTAGAGGAGACATTTCTTTTGGATAGTCTGTAATAAAGGTTGGCTGGATATAGTTCCCTTCACACTTTTCTCCGAAGATCTCATCAATTAGCTTTCCTTTACCCATTGTTTCATCTACAGCAATACCCATAGAAAGAGCTGCTTCTCTTAATTCCTCTTCTGATTTGCCTGTAATATCAAATCCAGTGAATTCTTTAATAGAATCGGCCATTGTAATGCGTTTAAACGGAGCTTTAAAGCTAATTTGGTGTTCTCCAAAGGTTGCTTCTGTAGTACCGTTTACAGCAATAGCACAATGCTCTAATAGCTTTTCTGTGAACTCCATCATCCAATGGTAGTCTTTATAAGCTACATAGATCTCCATAACCGTAAATTCAGGGTTATGAGTTCTATCCATTCCCTCGTTACGGAAGTTTTTTGCAAACTCATATACTCCATCAAATCCACCAACGATTAATCTTTTTAAATATAATTCATTGGCAATTCTTAAATATAAAGGAATATCTAAGGCATTGTGATGAGTAATAAATGGTCTTGCTGATGCTCCACCTGGGATAGATTGTAAAACTGGTGTTTCCACTTCCATATATCCAGCATCATTAAAGAACGAGCGCATAGCATTGAATAACTTGGTTCTTTTGATAAATGATTCTTTGATAGATGGGTTTACCACTAAATCCACATAACGCATTCTATAGCGTAATTCTGGATCTGTAAATGCATCATAGGTTTTACCCTCAGCATCTGTTTTTGGTAATGGTAGTGGTCTTAATGACTTACTTAAAAGAGTAAGGTTTTTCACTCTAATTGTTTTCTCACCTACTTGAGTAGTGAAAAGTTCTCCTTCAATTCCAATGATATCTCCTAAATCTATTAACTTTTTGTAGATTTCATTGTAAAGTGTTTTATCTTCTGTAGGACAAAGTTCATCTCTATTGATATATAGTTGAATCTTTCCTTGGCTGTCTTGTATAGTTGCAAAAGATGCTTTTCCTTGAATTCTTGAGGACATTAGACGTCCTGCTACAATTACCTGTTTACCTTCTTGAAAATCGTTCTGTATCTGCTTCGATGTTTGGTCAACAGGGAATAGGTTTGCAGGATAAGGATTTACACCAAGCTCTTGTAGTTTGCTCAGCTTTTCTCTTCTGATGATTTCTTGTTCTGAAAGTTGCATAATAATTGATTATTAATTTTATAAGGCAAATATAGTTAATCTTTGAAAATGCAACAATTACAAAGTCTTTTAAAACACTTAAATTAGCAAAGAATTAGGTAATTTGAGATAAAATAAATCTATTGTACTAAATTTATCGGCGCATAGTAAAAAATGTCGAAATTTGTCTGTCGTTATTAGGTTTTAGTAAAAGGCTAAATAGATTGATATTAAGACAAAACAGGGCCAATTAACCAAGTAACTAATTTTTTAGATTAGTTATATTATCACTATTTAAAACCAGAAAAGAAAATACTTATGAATAATAAAATTCAACTCATCGATTTAGGGTTAAAGGATTATAAACAAACATGGGATTATCAAGAAGAGTTGTTTCAGTCTATTTTGGACACTAAAGTGCAGAATCGCCGTTTAAATACCAATCATATTACTAATAATTATTTTCTTTTAGTCGAGCATCCTCATGTCTATACGCTAGGAAAGAGTGGTAACGCATCTAATTTATTATTAAATCAAGAGCAATTAGTACAAAAAGGAGCTAGTTTTTATAAGATAAATAGAGGAGGGGATATCACTTATCACGGTCCAGGTCAACTTGTAGGATACCCAATTTTAGATTTAGAGAATTTTTTCACAGATATACATAAGTACCTTAGGTTGTTAGAAGAAACAATTATTCTTGTTCTTAAAGACTATGGAATTCATGCCAGTAGAAGCCAAGGAGAAACAGGTGTTTGGCTAGATGTTGGTACTCCATTTGCACGTAAGATATGTGCTATTGGTGTAAGGGCTTCACGTTGGGTAATTATGCATGGATTTGCATTTAATGTCAATGCAGATTTAGGGTATTTCGACAATATTATTCCATGCGGAATTAAAGAAAAAGGTGTTACTTCTTTACACGTAGAGCTTGGTGTAGATCAAGTAGATATGAAGGAGGTTACCGATAAAGTATTGTTTCATTTTAGCAATCTATTTGAGAGTGAATTTTTTAAATAATATAATTCTGAGCAATCGCTTTTATTGTCTTATATAATAATGGTAAATTTGCATGGATAACATATACACAACAACACTATGAAAAATACAATAATTGCTCCTTCTGTTTTAGCAGCTGATTTTGCAAATTTGCAAAGAGATGTTGAAATGATTAATAATAGCCAAGCAGATTGGTTTCATATCGATATTATGGATGGGGTTTTTGTACCTAATATCTCTTTTGGTATGCCAGTTCTAGAGGCTATTGGTAAACATGCTAATAAGACTCTTGATGTGCATTTAATGATTGTTGATCCAGATCGTTATATTACTACTTTTAAAGAATTGGGGACAGATATTCTAACGGTTCATTACGAGGCTTGTAATCATTTACATAGAACTATACAGGCTATTAAGGCACAGGGAATGAAAGCTGGTGTAGCTTTAAATCCTCATACTAATGTTAATGTGTTAGAGGATGTAATTAAAGATTTAGATTTAGTACTTATTATGAGTGTAAATCCTGGTTTTGGTGGTCAGAGTTTTATAGAAAATACTTTTGATAAAGTGCGTAAATTAAAAGCAATGATTCAAGAGAAAGGATCTAATGCTCTTATTGAAATTGATGGGGGAGTAACTAGTAAAAATGCAAAAGAGCTTGTAGAGGCAGGAGCTGATGCGTTAGTTGCTGGTAGCTTTGTTTTTAAATCAGAGAACCCAACCCAGACTATAGCAGAGTTAAAAGAAATTTCCTCAAAATAGAATTTTATATTCTTAGATATTATCAATAAAAAAAGCGGTTTATAAAAACCGCTTTTTTTTATTTATATAAGGTTTGATCTTACATCATCCCTGGCATAGCTCCACCCATTGGCATAGCTCCTTGACCTTCTTCTTTAATGTCCACTAAAGCACATTCAGTAATAAGAATCATTCCTGCAACAGAAGCTGCATTCTCTAAAGCTACTCTTGTTACTTTCTTAGGGTCAATTACTCCTGCTTGAAGCATATCAACATATTGATTTGTTTTAGCATTGAAACCTTGGTTTCCTTCTACTTCTAAAACTTTAGCTACAACAACTGATCCTTCTAGACCTGCGTTTTCAACGATAGTTCTAAGTGGTGCTTCAATTGCTTTTGCGATAATTGCAATACCTGTTTCTTCATCTGCATTTACAGGCGTTAAAGTAGATAAAGCAGCTTTTGATCTAAGTAAAGCAACTCCACCTCCAGCTACAATTCCTTCTTCTACTGCCGCTCTAGTTGCATGTAAAGCATCATCTACACGGTCTTTTTTCTCTTTCATCTCTACCTCTGAAGCTGCTCCAACAAATAAAACTGCAACTCCACCAGCTAATTTAGCTAAACGTTCTTGAAGTTTTTCTTTGTCATAGTCAGATGTAGTAGCTTCCATTTGAGTTTTGATTTGATTAACTCTATTCTTAATCATTTCAGCATCTCCATCACCACTAACAATAGTAGTATTATCTTTATCAATGTTTACTCTTTTACAAGTACCTAACATCTCTAAAGTTGTATTCTCTAATGTATATCCTTGCTCTTCAGAAATAACTACTCCACCAGTAAGGATAGCAATATCTTCTAACATTGCTTTTCTTCTGTCTCCAAAACCTGGTGCTTTAACAGCAGCAATTTTTAAAGCTCCTCTTAATTTATTAACTACTAAAGTAGATAAAGCTTCTCCATCTACATCTTCAGCAATAATTAAAAGTGGTTTACCACTTTGAGCAATTGGCTCTAAAATTGGTAATAATTCTTTTAAAGAAGAAACCTTTTTATCATATAATAAAATGTATGGAGTCTCTAAGTCTACTTCCATTTTATCTGAATTTGTTACAAAGTAAGGAGATAAGTATCCTCTGTCAAATTGCATTCCTTCTACAACGTCCACATAAGTTTCCGTTCCTTTAGCTTCCTCTACAGTGATAACACCTTCTTTTCCTACTTTTTCAAAAGCTTTTGCAATTAACTCTCCAATAAAGTCATCGTTGTTTGCTGAGATAGAAGCAACTTGTTTGATTTTGTCCATTGAACCTCCAACCTCTTGAGATTGTTTTCCAAGTTCAGCTACAATAATTTCAACTGCTTTGTCAATTCCACGTTTTAAATCCATTGGATTCGCTCCAGCAGCAACGTTTTTCAATCCTTCTTTAACGATTGCTTGTGCAAGTACAGTAGCTGTAGTAGTACCATCTCCTGCTAAATCATTGGTTTTAGAAGCAACTTCTTTAACCATTTGAGCACCCATGTTCTCAAGAGTGTCTTCTAATTCTACTTCTTTAGCTACAGAAACTCCGTCTTTAGTTACAGTTGGCGCACCAAATGATTTACCAATGATAACGTTTCTTCCTTTTGGTCCTAATGTAACTTTAACTGCATTTGCTAAAGCATCCACACCACGTTTTAATCCTTCGCGTGCTTCAATGTCGAATTTAATATCTTTTGCCATTTTCTTTTCTTTATATTATTTGTTATTCAATTATTATACGATTGCAAGAATGTCTTCTTCTCTCATGATTAGGTAATCTTTACCTTCAAATTTAAGATCTGTTCCTGCATATTTTCCGTATAAAACAACGTCCCCAACTGTTACACTCATCTTATGGTCTTTCGTTCCATTTCCAACAGCTACCACTGTTCCTCTTTGTGGTTTTTCTTTTGCAGTATCAGGGATAAAGATACCTGAAGCTGTTTTTGTTTCTGCTGGTAGTGGTTCAATAAGAACTCTGTCTGCTAGGGGTCTAATATTTAGTGCCATATTGTATAGTTATTAAATTGAATTTTAGTTTTGTTAAAATTAAAAACGCATAAAGTATGCCAAAGATAAGCTTTGTCATATATAGCAAAAAAAAATGCCAGCTTGACAGCTAGCATTTTTTTATTTTATATGTAATAGTATACTAATGAACTTATTCTTGAATAGTTTCATTTGTAGCCTCTTCAGGTTGATCTGTGTTTGAAACCGGTAACGTCATTGTTGGCTCTGCAACAGCATTAGGGTCAAGTAATTTTGACTCACCACCTACGCCTCCGCTAAAACTTAAACTAGACATTAAAATTAATATAATTAATATTCCTCCTAATACCCAAGTACTTTTATCTAAGAAATCATTGGTGTTTTTTACTCCTCCTACAACTGTTGAACCACCAAAAGAAGAATCTAAACCTCCACCTTTTGGATTTTGTACCATTATAACTACAATAAGTAAGAAGCAAACGATTGCCATTAATACTAGGAATATTGTAAATTCTGTGTTCATAATTATTAATTATTATGTTGTTGTAATACTTTTATATCTGATATTTGGTCTGCAAAGAAACTACTTTTTTCTGGATATTTCAAAATTAAAATCTCATAAGCTTGGATTGCTTTTTGATATTTTTTTTGATCTAGATAAATTTTCGCCAAGGTTTCAGTCATTATACTATTGTTGTCTACTAGTGAATCCTCAATGTTTATGCTAGTTAAGGATGGTTTTTTAGTTGGGACAATTTTAGGATTTGTTTCTATGAATTTATCAATTAAACCTTGTTTTTTTTGTTTTTCTGCCTTGTTAATTTTTTCATTTGTCTCTAAAAGTTGCGTTTCTAGAGGTATGTTAGCTTCTTTTTCAACAGAATTTAACCTTTCTTTTAAAGGTAAGGAAGTGTTTTTTTCTATTTCAAGTTGTTTAGCAGCTTTTTGATTATTAGAAAGGCGGTCAAAACTTTCTATTAAATCATCAATAGTACTAGTAGGCTTTAATTGGATTACTTTTAAGGCCTGTGAAGCTTCTTGAGTTGCTTCTTGTGAAAGCATCCCTTTGTAAGTTTGAAAATCCTCTGATGTGATATACTCAAATAAAACATCTCTATCCAAAGTATAGCAAGCTGTTTTTTTCAAAGCAGCATTATAAGATTTACTGTTTTGTAAATACAACGTTTTCAAATGTAAACATCGAACACTTTGTAAATAGGGATATTTATTCAATATCTTTTCAAAAGCAAGTGTATCCTCTTTTTGGATCTCCTTTGGATTATGCAATAGGGATATTAGTTGTTCTGTATTCAAAGCTTTTGTGTTATAATTACCATTTTGCTAGGGAGTCGTTGAATATATCTTGAGTTATTCTTTCATAGATAACGTCAAGAGCTTGTGATAATGAAGCCCCCATAAGAATTTCATTTGCCCCATAATCGTAGTAAAAAGAATATCTTTTTTCAAAATCATCCTCTGGTTTATTAACATTAATAAATCTCACATTAATGGCAATATAAAGTCTGTTTTGTGCGGCTCTTTGATCTGCTGTAGCCGTTATAGGACTGATTCTATACTCTACGATTTCTCCTTCATAGATTAAATCTCCTCCCTCATTGGTTAAACTTAAGCTTGTTTGATTCTGTATTAAATCCTGCAAACTAGTAGTAAAGGTACGCTCAATTCCAGGTTCAACTAAAACAGCATGATTCTGAAAATAGTTAACTTGAAAGCTATTGGCATCAATCTTACCTGTTCCAGTGAAGTTATAATATTTACAACTAACCATCGAAAAGGCTACTGTAAGTAGAAGTAATAAACTTTTTATATGTTTCATTATAGATTATACTGTTTTATTTTACGATACAAAGTGCGTTCAGAAATACCAAGTTCTTTTGCAGCTAACTTTCTTTTGCCTTGACTTAGATCTAAAGCTCTTTTTATTAAGCCAATCTCATTTTCTTCGATGTTTAAGTCTTCCTCTTCCACCGTTTCTGCTAAAAGGTAGTCGTCCTCCTCTTCTTCGTCTAATTGCTCTATATTTTGAACGGCATGTTCTAAAGTAGAGGCAATAGAGCTCTGATTGTGCTCCTCGAAAGGAACAAGGTCAACATTCGTTAAATTAGTTGAAAGATCTTGTGTATCTGTTTTCTTTTGACCGTATATTTTTTGAATAAGAACTTGATTAGATTCTACTACTTGTTTGTTGTCATGCTTAAGTAATTCAAGGGTCAATTTTTTTAAGTCTGTTAGATCACTCTTCATATCAAAGAGAACTTTATATAAAATTTCTCTTTCAGTGGAAAAGTCAGACTCTGCCTTTTTATTATTTACCACGGAAGGGACTTGTCTTTCCCACTGTGGTAAATAAGATTGTAAGGTTTTTAAAGAAATTAATCGATCTGTTTCTAAAACTGAAATCTGCTCTGCGACGTTTCTTAATTGACGTATATTTCCATCCCACCTATATCTCAATAGATAAGAAATAGCTTCAGGTTCCAACTTAATTGGAGGCATTTTGTATTTATGAGAAAAATCTGAAGCAAACTTTCTAAATAACAAATGTATATCTTCTCCTCTTTCTCTAAGAGGAGGTAAGGTAATATCTACTGTACTTAATCTATAGTAAAGATCCTCCCTAAATTTTCCTTTTTCAATAGCTTGCAGCATATTAACATTAGTAGCAGCTATAATACGAATATCTGTCTTTTGTACTTTAGAGGAACCTACTTTAATAAACTCTCCATTTTCTAAGATTCTAAGTAACCTTACTTGGGTAGTTAAAGGTAATTCTCCAACTTCGTCTAAAAATATTGTTCCCCCATTGGCTTCTTCAAAATAACCTTCTCTAGTGCTTATCGCTCCAGTGAAGGCACCCTTCTCGTGTCCAAATAACTCACTGTCTATGGTTCCTTCAGGAATTGCACCACAGTTAACTGCTATGTACTTTCCGTGCTTTCTATGGGACAAAGAGTGGATGATTTTAGGAATACTTTCCTTTCCCACACCACTCTCTCCAGCAACTAATACAGAGATATCAGTAGGAGCTACTTGTATAGCTTTTTCTATTGCACGATTTAATTTGGGATCATTTCCTATTATTTCAAAGCGCTGTTTAATTGCTTGAACGTTTTCCATAGACTTCGTTTATCAAACCTTAAATTTAGAAATTTTTATCTTATTGCATAGCAGAATATCCTACTGCTTTTCCAATTAGAGTTGCAGAAGTACAATCTAGAACTTCTACCATTACAAAATCTCCTACTTTGTAGTCTTCTTTTGGGAATACAACTGTGGTATTTTGTGAATTTCTTCCTGCCCACTCTTGTGTTGAACGTTTAGACTCTTTTTCAATTAGAACCTCTACAGTTTGCCCTAAGAAACGTTGGATTCTTTCTAGACCTATTCTTCTTTGCGTTTCTATAACTTCTGTTAATCTTCGTTTTTTAACTTCTTCAGGAACATCATCTTCTAGCTTTCTAGCTGCTAGAGTACCTGGTCTCTCTGAATAAGCAAACATATAACCGAAATCATACTTTGAGTATTCCATTAAAGATAGTGTTTCTTGGTGATCCTCTTCTGTTTCAGTAGGGAAACCAGTAATCATATCTTGAGACAATGAAATTTCAGGAACCATTTTATAGATGTTATCTACCAACTCCATGTACTCCTCTCTAGTATGTTGTCTGTTCATCTCTTGTAAGATTCTAGTACTTCCAGATTGTACAGGTAAGTGGATATACTTACAAACATTATCATATTTGGCAATCACTTGGATTACTTCCATATGCATGTCTTGAGGATTTGACGTTGAAAAACGGAAACGCATTTTAGGATACGTAACTGCACATTGTTCTAGTAACTGTGCAAAGTCTACGGCTGTCGCTTTTTGCATTTCACTTGCTTTGTCAAAATCCTTTTTAAGGCCTCCACCGTACCATAGGTAACTATCCACGTTTTGTCCTAATAAAGTAATTTCTTTAAAGCCTTTTTCATTAAGGTCTTTGATTTCTTCTAAAATACTGTGTGGATCACGGCTTCTTTCTCTTCCTCTTGTAAAAGGAACAACACAGAAAGTACACATGTTGTCACATCCTCTTGTAATAGAAACAAATGCCGTTACTCCATTGCTTTGTAAGCGAACAGGTGCAATATCTCCATATGTTTCATCTTTAGATAAAATAACGTTGATAGCATCACGTCCTTCATCTACTTCTTTTAAAAGATTAGGAAGGTCTTTATATGCATCTGGTCCAACAACCATATCAACAATTTTTTCTTCTTCTAGAAATTTACTTTTAAGACGTTCAGCCATACAACCTAATACTCCAACTTTCATTGAAGGGTTTTTTTTCTTTATTTGGTTATATTGATCTAGACGTTTACGAACGGTTTGTTCCGCTTTGTCACGTATTGAACATGTATTTACTAATACTAAATCAGCTTCTTCTAAATTATCTGTTGTATTATACCCTTCTTGGGATAAAATGGAAGCTACAATTTCACTGTCTGAAAAGTTCATTTGACAACCGTAACTTTCAATGAAAAGTTTTTTAGTGTTCTCTGCCTTATTTTCTAATTGTAAGCTTGTTCCTTGTTTGTTTTCTTCAATAACCTTTTCCATAACTTTGTTAAAAGGGAGTTTTGTGTTTTAAAGTGCAAAGATACTTCTTTTTAAATAACTGACAAGATGGCATATTTTTTTTAACCTTAATTTTTTATAGGCTAAAAATAAAAATGTCGCGTTAGAATAAAGATTGCTTTAGATTCAATTTTTAAATTAATGTATATTTTTTATGTTAATAAATTAATGTATGTTTATATTTACTAGGGGAAAGCGTAGTGAATATATCCTATAGAATGGTCCGCGCTTAGGAAAATTTATACAGAGTATTCCTTATGGGGCTTAAAGGTTAATAAAGAGTAGGTTGAAGGGGATTTTATGCCTTAGGTTAACCTTAAAAAACGCATTAATAGTATTAGGTAAGCATAAATTGGAAAAAATCCTATATTTTTGCTTTCAAATTAAATGAAGTATGGCAAAGAATTTAGTGATTGTTGAGTCACCTGCAAAGGCAAAAACTATAGAAAAATTTTTGGGAAAAGATTATCAGGTTGAATCAAGTTATGGGCATATAGCGGACTTACCTTCTAAGGAATTAGGGGTAGATGTAGAACATAATTTCAAACCTAAGTATGAGGTTTCTGCAGATAAAAAAGCGGTTGTTAAAAAGCTAAAAGATCTAGCCAAGAAAGCTGAAATGGTTTGGCTAGCTTCGGATGAGGACCGTGAAGGGGAGGCTATTGCTTGGCATTTAGCTGAAGAATTAGACCTTACTAAAGAAAAGACAAAACGAATCGTTTTCCACGAAATTACTAAAACTGCTATATTAAAAGCTATTAATAATCCAAGGCAAATAGATTATAACTTAGTAAGTGCACAGCAAGCAAGAAGAATTTTAGACCGTTTAGTAGGTTATGAATTATCACCTGTTTTATGGAAAAAAGTAAAAGGAGGTCTTTCGGCTGGACGTGTACAAAGTGTTGCTGTTCGATTAATTGTTGAAAGAGAGAAGGAAATTATCGATTTTAAAGTAGATTCTTCTTATAGTGTTACTGCGGAGTTTAAAACTAAAGAGGGGAAGATTGTAAAAGCTAAATTAGCTAAGAATTTTCCTAGTCAGCAGAAGGCAAAAGATTTCTTAGCTTTAAATATAGATGCTAATTATAATATCTCTGATTTAGAAACTAAGCCAGCAAAGAAATCACCAGCTGCTCCATTTACTACTTCTACATTACAACAAGAAGCTGCTAGAAAATTATATTTCTCAGTTGGTCAAACCATGACTTTAGCTCAGAGATTATACGAAAGCGGACTTATTACCTATATGAGAACCGACAGTGTTAATTTATCGCAAGATGCTATGAATGCTGCTGCGCAAGAAATTACTAATTCTTACGGTGCTCAATACTCAAAACCTCGTAATTATACTACAAAGAGTAAAGGAGCACAAGAAGCTCACGAGGCGATACGACCAACAAATATGGCCATGCATAGCGCTCCTGTGGACCGCGATCAGGCAAGATTATATGACCTTATTTGGAAGCGTACTTTAGCTTCTCAAATGAGTGATGCTCAATTAGAGCGTACTAATGTTAAAATTGCTTCGGATAGATTTCAAGAACTTTTCTCTGCTAGTGGAGAGGTATTGCTATTTGATGGCTTCTTGAAAGTTTACTTAGAAGGACATGATGATGAAGAAGAAGAAGTAGAAGGAATTTTACCATCTTTAAAAGTTGCCGATGCATTAACGCGTAAGTCATTAGTTGCAACGGAACGTTTTACTAAGCCAGGAGCACGCTATACGGAGGCTTCTTTAGTTAAAAAGTTAGAGGAGTTAGGTATTGGACGACCATCTACTTACGCTCCAACTATTTCTACTATTATAGCTAGAAATTATGTGGAAAAAGGAGTTAGTGAAGGAAAAGAGAGAAGTTACACTATGTTAGTGCTAGATAATAATGCTATTGGCGAAAGAAGTCTAGTTGAAAAAACTGGTTCCGATAAAGGAAGGCTTGTGCCAACAGATATTGGTATTATAGTAAATGATTTCTTAGTTAAGAATTTTAAAACTATTTTAGATTACAATTTTACTGCTAAGGTAGAAGAGGATTTTGATGCAATTGCCGAAGGAAACGAAAATTGGTCAAAGATGATGAAAGAGTTTTATGATCATTTTCATCCAAATGTAATCGATGTTGAACAAAATGCAGAACGTGAATCAGGAGAGCGTATTTTAGGGGTGGATCCCAATAGTGGAAAGCCAGTTCTAGTTCGCTTAGGGAAATTTGGCCCAATGGCTCAAATTGGAGATGCGGAAGATGAAAATAAGCAATTTGCTAGTTTAAAGCCAGATCAAAATATTGGTACCATTACTTTGGAGGATGCTTTAACTCTATTCCTTTTACCTAAGTCTTTAGGACAATACAAAGAGGAAGAAGTGGAAGTGAATAACGGAAGATTCGGACCATATGTTCGTTTTGGTAAAGTGTTTATCTCCTTACCAAAAGGAGAAGACCCATTAGATGTGACTTATGAAAGAGCTTTAGAATTAATTAAAGAGAAAGAAATCGCTGATGCTCCTATTGCTACTTTTGACGATTTACCAGTTCAAAAAGGAGTAGGTAGATTTGGACCATATCTTAAGTGGAATAATATTTTTATTAATGTTAATAAAAAGTACGATTTCGATAACTTATCTGCTGCTGATATCAACGAATTAATTCAAGATAAAATCCAAAAAGAAATCGATAAGGTTATTCATAATTGGGAAGAAGAAGGTATTAGAGTTGAAAAAGCTAGATGGGGTAGGTCAAATATCTTACAAGGCAAGATAAAGATTGAATTAAGTAAAGATATCGATGCTGCTGCTTTAACCTTAGAGCAGGTAAAGGCTATGATAGAAGAAAAAGCTCCAGCAAAGAAGGCTACAGCTAAAAAATCCCCAGCTAAAAAAGCAACGGCTAAAAAGACGGTAGCTAAGAAAAGCACTGCTGCAACAAAAAAATAATACAGTATGTACGAATTATTAAAACCTCTATCTAAAGATTTTCTTCATTTTGTAGAAGACTTACCCAAATTTACGTTGGGAAAAAGTACCGTTTTTTTTCAAGGTGAAAAATATTTGGACTATTCTGCCTATGATATTGCAATTATTGCTGTAGGGGATAATAGAGGTTTTAGTGAGGAGTTGCCTATTGTTGATGTAACAGATATACGCAAAGAATTTTATCAGCTTTATCCAGGGAATTGGTTGACTCGTCTTGTAGATTTGGGAGATATCATACCTGGAAATACACTAAAGGATACTTATTATCTGTTAGAGCAAATAACCGCGGATTTAATAAAAAACAATATACTACCCATTGTTTTAGGCGGGTCGCAAGACCTTACTTATGCTCTTTATAAGGGAGTTGCAAAATTAGGGAACCTTGTTAATCTAGTGAGTATTGATTCAAAATTGCATTTAAAGAGTCAAGAAAATTTGATTGCGGATAGTTTTATGGGTAAGATAATAATGGAGGAACCTGTTCGATTATTTCATTATACCAATCTTGGCTATCAAACGTATTATAACACCCAAGAGGAGATTGATTTAATGCATAGTCTTTATTTCGAAGGGATTAGGTTGGGAGAGTTAGTGGGAGATATTTCGCGATCAGAACCATTTTTACGAGAAGCAGATATTGTAAGCTTAGATTTATCCAGTATTAAATCTAGTGATTCAGGTAGATTTATACCATTTAATCCTAACGGATTTGATGGGAGAGAGATTTGTAGTTTATCCCGTTATAGCGGTTTAAGTGACAGAGTCAAAATTTTTGGTGTATTTAATTATAATAATAACAAAAGTGAAGCGTTATTAATTGCACAAATACTATGGTATTATATAGAAGGTGTTAATTATCGCACTAAGGAGGATCCTTTCATCCCAAGGGATAGTTATACTAAGTATATTGTACCTGTAGAAGGGGTGGAAGATTTTATTTTTTATAAAAGTGACCTCTCTAATCGTTGGTGGGTTCACTCACCAAAGCTAGATGACAGGCAAAAGGGCATGCAATTTGTTATTGCCTGTAGCTATGAAGATTATCAGCAAACCTTAAATCAGGAAATTCCTGATAGATGGTGGCGAATGTTAAAAAGAAGTTTATTGTAATGAGTGGTAAAAAAAGAAGAAATATATTAAATAATATCTAAATTAATATTTAGATTTGTTTTGGTATTTTTACAAAAAAATTAACTCATTAGTCATTTTAGATTATAGTAAAAAAAAAACCTAAAATTATATGAAGAAGATAATTACGTTAGGAGCAATAGTAGCTTTAATGTTCAGTTGTGGTACTGGAGGAGATAGAGGAGAGTTGCTAGGTGGTAATCCAGGAAAAGATTGGCGTAACTCTAAACCACATGGAATGTCACTAGTTCCAGGTGGGACATTTACCATGGGACAATCTAATGAGGATATCCTAGGTACATCAGATGCTCCAATAAAAATGGTTACTATTGGGTCATTTTATATGGACGAAACAGAAATTAGTAATAATCAATATAGAAAATTCGTAGACTGGGTAAAAGACTCTATTGTACGTACTAAATTAGCTATTGCAGCTGATGATATGGGTATGGGCAAAGATGCTGGAGGGATTGGAGCTTTTGCTTTTCTTGATAGCGAGGAGGATTTAGATAGAATGACTCCTTATGAGCGCTATATGTATGATAATTACTATAGCTTACAAATGAGCGATGATATTTATGCAGGAAGACGTTTAAATAAACGAATCCCTTTAATTACGCAACACAGTAGATTCCCTGATGAGTACTATGTGGAAGTAATGGACTCTTTATACATTCCTGCTAGTGAAACTTATAATGGTATGACAACTTTTGATGCTTCAAAGTTAAAATTTAGATACACTTATGTGGATGTAGAAGGAGCAATGAAAGATCAAGGAAGTGATCCAAGAGGAAAACGTCAGCGTCACTTGAAAACGGAAACGTTATTGATTTACCCTGATACAACACGTTGGATTAAAGAATTCCAATATTCTTATAATGAGCCAATGCACAATGATTATTTCTGGCATGCTGCTTTTGGAGACTATCCAGTAGTGGGTGTGAATTGGAATCAAGCTAAAGCTTTTGCTGCTTGGAGAACAATGTATAAGAATGAAAACTTAAAAAATACGCGTCAAATGCAAGAAGTACACGAGTTCCGTTTACCAATGGAAAGCGAGTGGGAATTTGCAGCTAGAGGTGGTCTAGAAGGAGCTATGTATCCTTGGGGAGGTCCATATACAACAGATGAGCGTGGATGTTTCTTAGCAAACTTCAAACCAACGCGCTTTGATTACGCTGCTGATGGAGCTCTTTATACTGCAGATGTACGTTCTTATCCTCCAAATGGATATAATTTATACAATATGGCTGGGAACGTTGCTGAATGGACTAGTTCGGCGTATGATGAGTCATCTTATGATTTTATGTCAACATTAAAACCTCGTAATAGACCTACAGATAATCCATTAAAAGTTGTTAGAGGAGGGTCTTGGAGAGATCCAGCTTACTTCTTACAAGTTGCTATGCGAGACAAAGAATATGCTGATTCAGCTCGTAGTTACATTGGTTTTAGAACAGTACAATCTGTATCAGGTTCTATGTCTCGTGTGAATGCTAGTAGAATGGCTCGTTAATTTTAAAAAAAAAGATTTTATAGCTATGGTGTTATCTAAAAAAGTAATGAACTTCTGTTACGGAATGGGAGCTTCAGTTGTTATTATCGGTGCGATGTTTAAAATTACACACATGGAATTTGGTGTGTTCAACGGTAATAATATGTTAATTGTTGGTTTATTAGTAGAGGCATTTATTTTTGCATTATCTGCTTTTGAACCTGTAGATGAAGATTTAGATTGGGCAAAAGTATATCCTGAATTAAAAGACGGTGTTGCTAGTGAACAACGTAAAGGTAAAAAGAGCGAAGCAGTTGCTGAGCTTGCTGATGAGCAAGGTTTATTGTCTAAAAAATTAGATCAATTATTAAAAGATGCTAAGATTGATGGGGCTCTAATGAATAGCTTAGGAGACAGTATTCGAAATTTCGAAGCAGCTTCTAAAGGTATGGGGTCAGCTGTTGATTCAGTAGCATCTACTCAAAAATATGCTCAAGAAATGACTTTGGCAGCAACTCAATTGGAGTCTTTGAATAAAATGTACGCAAGTCAATTAGAAAGTGCTACAGCAAATGCGGATATTAATAAAGCAGTTGCTGAAAACAACCAAAAATTGAACGTACAAATGCAAGCTCTAACATCTAATTTAGCATCTTTGAACAACGTATATGGCGGAATGTTATCTGCTATGGGTGGGGGAAATAGAAATGCTAATTAATTTATAATTTTTAAGGTATTATAGAATAATGGCAAAACAAAAACTTACCCCTAGGCAAAAGATGATTAACCTGATGTATCTGGTATTCATCGCCATGATGGCTTTACAAATGTCTCGTGAGGTACTATCTGCTTTTGGTATGGTAAATACAAAATTCGAGCAGGCAACTGCTACTATCGAAAGCAATAATAAGAATGTTTCATTGGCCCAGCTTAAAACAAGAGCTGAGGATGATCCAACTAGATATAAAGAAGCTTATCAAACTGCTTTAAAAACAAAGGATATCACGGATTACTTTGTAAATGAAGTGGAAAAAAGTAAGGACTTAATCACTAATACTTATCGTGCAGAGGACGGAACCCTTCCTTTTGAAAGTATGGATCAAAGTTCTGTAATTGATAATGCTTGGTTTGTTGGAGATAAATTATCTGATCAAGGACAAGCGTTTTTAACACTTATAGAGAAGTATAAGGATTCTATTACCAATGTTCTAGGAGTAGATGTTTCTTATAATAATGTCAAACAAGAAATCGATGAAAATTTCAATTTGGCTCCTATTGTAAATAAAGACGGAAATAGCGAACAATATTTAACCTACAACTTCTATGGTTTTCCTGCGATAGCTTCATTGACAAAGTTATCTGCAATGCAAAATGATGCTAGAATGATTGAAAGTGATATCTATAATTTACTTTTAGGTAATACTTTAATTGAGGCGGCTTCAATGCGTAAATATAAACCATTAGTGATTTCAGATAAGACTACTTATTTCGCTGGTGAAATGTTTACAGGAAAAGTAGTTTTAGGACGTTATGACGATTCTACTGTACCTACAGAAGTTGTTGTAAATAATAAGAAAATAGATTTAAATACTGCTTTGAAAAATGGGGAGGTTAACATATCATTCCCTGTTGGAAATGTTGGTGAACACGACATTAGAGGAAAGTTTGTTTTTAAAGAAAATGGAGAGTTGGTTCCATTGGATATCGATGGTAGTTATGTGGTGGTTTCATCGCCGAACTCTGCTACGATTTCTGCCGATAAAATGAATGTAGTTTATCGTGGAATTAGTAATCCAATGACTATTTCATTTGCTGGTATTCCTTCGGATAAAGTAGTTGCTAGTGCTCCTGGATTAACTAAAGGAAGTAAAGCTGGACAGTACTTTTTAAACCCTCAAGCTGGAAGAGAAGTTACTATAAAAGTTAGTGGTACTTTACCAGGAGGAAAAGTAGTAAGTGATAGCCAAGTTTTCCGTATTAAAGATATTCCTGCTCCTAGAGGAACAATTAGAGGAGTATTTGCTGATAGTGGTCCTAAAGCGAACTTAGAGATTGCAACGGTTGGTGCTCAATTGGAAGATTTTGATTTTGAAGTTAAGCTTAGTGTAACTGGATTTGTTCTTCAAGTACCAGGACAGCCAAGTGTTGTAGTTCAAGGTAATCGTATGAGTGATCGTGCTAAGGCTGCCATTAGAAGAGCTAGAGTTGGAGATATAGTTGTTATATCAGATATCAAAACTCGTTTAGATGGTGCTGGTAGCTACCAATTAAAGCGTACAGCTCCGGCTACATATGAAATTAGATAAGGAGAGTAATTTAAAAGAAAGAAAATTTTGAAAAATATGAACTGGAAAAAAATCTCAACATTAGCAGCATTATGTTTATTTTCCGTGGGTGCATTTGCTCAGGCTAATATCCTAAATGCTAAGTCAGCTAGTGAGATTGGTATAAAATCTCTAGAGGAGATACTTACAAAAGCTGACGGGCCTATTCCTTATGGAAATATTAATGAATTAGATATTTTATTTGGAATTAAAGTTTGGGAGTCTATCTCTTTAGATGAACAAGCAAATGAGGCATATTATTTCCCTATTAACGAAGTAACAAGCGAGGGGGATTTAAAGCCATTATTCCAAGTTATAATGGAAGGAATCCAATCAGGAGCTATTACAGAAGTATATGATGATTCGGATTTTAGAACTATTCGAAACCTTAGTGATATTGAATCTTCTTTTATGAAAATCGATACTACTGACGCAGGAATAGAATACTATAATGCAGGAGAGGAAGTTCCAGCGGAATTTATTCAAAAAACAGTTTTGCGTCCTGCAGATGTTAGTGCTTACCATGTTATGGGAATGTGGTATTTTGACCGAAATGAAGGACAATTAAGATATAGACTACTTGGAATTGCTCCAGTTGTTAGTGATTTATATAGTATAGAGAGTGGAATAGAGAACTACGTAGAGTTATTCTGGATCTTCTTCCCGGATGCTAGAGAGGTATTGTATCAAAACTATGCTTTCAATCCAAAGAATCCTCAGAATCCAATTAACTTTGACCACTTGTTAAACTCTAGACGTTTTAGTTCTATAATTTATAAAGCTGACAACCAATATGGAGGTAGAGCAATTGATGAATACATCACCTCTAACCCATTACAAGAATTATTTGAAGGGGAAAGAATCAGAGAAATGATCAGAAACCTTGACGATGACTTATGGAATTACTAATTTTGTAGTCACTAATTTATTGAGCTCTTATCTATCAAATTAGATAAGAGCTTTTTTTATTCGCACACGTATGTATGATTATATAGTAGTTGGAAGTGGATTGGCAGGAATTTGCTTCTGTGAAAAGTTGGCAAGTGAAGGTAAAACCTTTATTGTGATTGATTCTCAAAGTAGATCTTCCTCGCTAGTTGCTGGAGGAATGTATAACCCCGTTGTACTAAAGAGATTTACTCAGGTTTGGAAAGTAGACGAGCAATTAGAGATTGCAAATAGTTTCTATCCAAGCTTAGAAAATAAATTAGGAATTAAGTTCTGGCATCCTTTACCTTTGTATAGAAGATTAGTAGATGTTGAAGAACAAAACAATTGGTTTGTAGCAAGTGATAAGCCAAGTTTAGAGCAGTATTTACAGAGCGATTTATCTAGAGAAAATTTTCCAGGTATAAGTTCTCCTTTTGGATTTGGACAGGTAAGTTCAACAGGATATTTAGAGACAAGTGAGCTAATTGGAGCTTATCGCTTATATTTGCAAGAAAAAGGAGTATATAAAAGGGAAGTTTTTGATTATGAGGAGCTTACTTATGATGAGCATGGTGTTGCTTATAAGGGTATTCAAGCTAGAAATATTGTTTTTGCTCAAGGCTTTGGGCTTAGTGATAATCCTTACTTTAATCAATTGCCTTTAGATGGAACAAAAGGGGAATTATTAATTGTAAAGATTCCAGGTTTAAAGATTGATTTTATTCTTAAAGCTGGGGTGTTTGTTATTCCTTTAAAAGATGATTTGTTTAAGGTGGGTGCTACTTATAATTGGCAAGATAAAACGGATAATACTACAAAAGAAGGACTAGAGGAATTAATTGCTGGACTAAAAGAGGCAGTTTCTTTAGACTTTGAAGTTATAGAACACAAAGCGGGTATTCGTCCTACTGTAAAAGATAGACGTCCTTTGCTAGGTAGAAGCCTAGAATCGGATCGCATTTTTGTTTTAAATGGCTTAGGAACTAGAGGGGTTTTACTTGGACCTTTTTTAGCCAATAAGCTGTTCAACTTTATTGAGAAAGCAGAACCTTTAGAAGAGGAGGTTTCTATACACAGATATAAAAAATTTAAAATTAAGAAGAAATAATATATGTTAAACGTACATAATCTTTCTGTTTCATTTTCGGGTGAATATTTATTTGAAAGCGTTACTTTTCGAATTGGCGCTGGAGATAGAGTTGGTTTAGTCGGTAAAAATGGAGCCGGGAAGTCCACTATGCTTAAACTTCTATCGGGAGAAATGGAAGCAGATACAGGTGGAATTGCTTTCGAAAAAGATTTAAGTATTGGCTTTTTACGTCAAGATATTGACTTTATACCAGGGCGTACTGTTTTGGATGAAGCTTACCAAGCATTTGAGGAAATTAAAAAAGTTGAAAGTCAATTAGAACAAATCAATAAGGAGTTAGTAGAACGCACGGATTACGAGTCGGAATCTTATAGTTTACTTATAGAGAAGTTAAGTGATTTAACGCATCGATTTGAGATCATTGGAGGATATAATTATGTAGGAAATACAGAAAGAGTTTTACTTGGTCTAGGGTTCCGTAGAGAAGATTTTAATAATCTTACGGAGACTTTTTCTGGTGGGTGGAGAATGCGTATAGAATTAGCAAAATTATTACTACAAGATAATGATGTGTTGCTTCTAGATGAGCCTACTAACCACTTGGATATTGAGAGTATCATCTGGTTAGAGTCCTTTTTGAAAACTTATGCAGGAGCTGTTGTGATTATTTCCCACGATAAGATGTTTTTAGATACAGTTACAAATCGCACTATAGAAATTTCTTTAGGGAAGATATATGACTTTAATAAGCCTTACTCTGAGTATTTAATAGCTCGTGAGGAACAAAGAGAGATCCAATTAGCTTCTCAAAAGAATCAAGCTAAAAAGATCGAAGAAACTGAAAAGCTAATTGAGAGATTCCGCTATAAAGCTAGTAAGGCAGCCATGGCTCAGTCCTTAATTAAACGTCTAGATAAGGTAGAGCGTATAGAGGTTGATGAGGATGATAAGGCTGTAATGAATATTTCTTTCCCAGTGAGTTTAGACCCTGGTAGAGTTGTTCTTGAAATCGACGGGGTTACAAAGAAATTCGGGGATAAAGTAATTTTTGAGAATATCGATCTTTTAGTAGAACGTGGAAGTAAGATTGCATTCGTTGGACAAAATGGACAAGGGAAGTCAACTTTAATCAAAGCTGTTATTGATGAGTTTGAATATGATGGGAGTATTAAGATTGGGCATAATGTTCAAATCGGTTATTTCGCACAAAATCAAGCGGATTATCTAGATGGAGAGAAAACCGTTTTAGATACTATGTTGGATGCTGCCACTGATGGTAATAGAGTCAAGGTAAGAGATATGTTAGGTGCATTCCTTTTCCGTGGTGATGATGTAGAGAAGAAGGTTAAAGTGCTATCAGGAGGTGAAAGAAACCGTTTAGCGCTATGTAAAATGCTTTTATTACCCATTAATGTCTTATTGATGGATGAGCCTACAAACCACTTAGATATTAAGAGTAAGAATGTTTTAAAACGCGCTTTAGAAAATTTCAAGGGTACTTTAGTATTGGTTTCGCATGATAGGGATTTCCTTCAAGGCTTAACGGATTTGGTATATGAATTTAAAGACAGACAGATTAGGGAGTATCTAGGAGATATTAACTATTTCTTAGAGCAGCGTAATGTAGAGAACATGCGTGAGATCGAAAAGAAGACAGTCGTAGAGAAAAAGTCTGCTGATAAAGTAAAATCTACTAGCAAAAACGAAAGTCTTAGTTATGAAGATCAGAAGAAGCAAAAGACTTTACAAAATAGAGTTAGTAAGATAGAAAGTGAAATCGCCAAATTAGAGAAAATAATCGCTAAAGACGATTTATTATTAGCAGAGGATTATCAAAAGATGAGTAGTGATACTTCCTTCTTTACTAAATACGAAAAAAATAAAGCTAAGATAGATGAACTAATGGTAGAATGGGAGCAAATCCAAGAAGAACTGATGTAATCTAATTTTACAAATTAAAAATAAAAGGACTATTCTAATTTTTAGAATAGTCCTTTTATTTTATAGACAAAAAAAAACCACTTCGATTTGAAGTGGTTTACTTTGTAGCGGGAACAGGACTCGAACCTGTGACCTTCGGGTTATGAGCCCGACGAGCTGCCTACTGCTCTATCCCGCGATATTGTAGTACAAATGTACTACCTTTTATTGAATAAACAAGCATATTCTGTGTTATTTTTATTAATATTTCTTATTTAACTATGATTCAGTGTGTTATATTTTGTTTTTCTTTTATATTAAAAGTAATAATGCACCAATACGTAATAAAAAGCAAGAGGGAGGTACTTTCGAAAGTCAGGAGTATTGTTTTTAAGATAACAATCATTGGAAGTTTTTTAATAAGTAAGAATTACTTATTAAATCTAGACAGAGTTAAAAAAAATAGGCATAAAAAAAAACCACTTCGATTTGAAGTGGTTTTACTTTGTAGCGGGAACAGGACTCGAACCTGTGACCTTCGGGTTATGAGCCCGACGAGCTGCCTACTGCTCTATCCCGCGCTATTGTGGTACAAATGTACTACCTTTTATTGAACAAACAAACATATTGTACATTATTTTTAAATTAATGTGTAATATGTTGTAATGCAGTATATTATAAATTGGTTTTTTATCGAATAAAATTATAATTGTCAAGATCAAGTTAGATTATGTAAAAATAATATTCTAAGAAGTATTATTTACTAGGTAGTGGAGGAGATAAAAAGAGTGTAAAGTATAAAAATGTATTATAGAATATACCTCAACTTAGAAGAATTTAAGTAAAGAAAGAGTTGAAGGAACTTCTTTTATATAAGCTGGGTTGTTGATAGATCTTATTTGCCTAAAAGTATTGACAAAAAAAAACCACTTCGATTTGAAGTGGTTTTACTTTGTAGCGGGAACAGGACTCGAACCTGTGACCTTCGGGTTATGAGCCCGACGAGCTGCCTACTGCTCTATCCCGCGATATTGTACTGCAAGAGTACGACCAATATTTTTCATACACAAGTATTTGTGAGTTTATTAGCATATGATGTAAGGCTGTTATTTAGGGTTTAGGTGCTTAATGTTTGTTGAATCAGTTGCTTACTTTGTTTTTTGTCAAATGGAGTTTAACTTTATATTTGGTTTCTTTTGTTCAAGATGTATTCTATGTTTGGCTTTAAGGTCTAAGAAAAAAAAGTGCTATTAATTTCTATTTTTGCTATTTAGTCTTTATCTTTAATATAATTGAGAATTTTAGTTATCCTAGTACTTGTATTAAAAACATGAATATCTTGTGTAATTTTGGTAATACTAATGCTTAATTATAATCTACATATCAAGGATATACCTTATCTTTGTTCTGATAAAAAAAAAGAAACATTATGACACATAAAGCAGGTTTTGTAAATATTATCGGTAATCCAAATGTCGGTAAATCTACTTTAATGAATGCATTAGTAGGAGAGAGGTTATCTATTATAACTTCTAAGGCTCAAACTACTCGACACAGGATTTTAGGGATAGTTAATGAGGAAGACTATCAAATTGTTTTCTCTGATACCCCTGGTATTATTAAGCCGGCCTATGAGTTACAGGAATCTATGATGGATTTTGTGAAAACAGCTTTCGAAGATGCCGACATTTTAATCTACATGGTAGAGGTTGGTGAGAAGGAATTAAAAGATGAAGCCTTTTTTAATAGGATTTCAAATAGTAAGGTTCCTGTTTTACTATTGATAAATAAAATAGACAAATCCAATCAAGTACAGCTGGAAGAGCAAATGGACTTATGGCATGCGAAAGTTCCTAACGCAGAGATTTTTCCAATTTCAGCTTTAGAACACTTCAATACGCAAGCAGTTTTTGATAGAATCATTGAGCTTTTACCTGTTAGCCCACCTTATTATCCAAAAGATGCATTAACGGATAAATCAGAGCGATTTTTTGTGAATGAGATTATTCGTGAGAAAATTTTATTGAATTACGATAAGGAAATACCTTATGCTGTTGAAGTAGAAACAGAAGAATTCCTTGAAGAAGAAATGATTATTCGCATCAAATCTGTAATCATGGTAGAAAGAGATAGTCAAAAAGGTATTTTAATTGGACATAAGGGATCAGCTCTGAAGAAAGTAGGAACTTCTGCAAGGGAAGAAATGGAAAAATTCTTCCAAAAGAAAGTACATTTAGAGTTATTCGTTAAGGTAAATAAAGATTGGAGATCTTCCGAATATCAATTAAAACGATTCGGATATAATCAAAAAAAATAGAAAGTAAAATAAATTCTAAAGTTTCGCGGGTAAATAGTAACTTTGCGTACGATTTATATAAAGAAATATGAGTAATATAGTAGCCATAGTTGGAAGACCTAACGTAGGTAAGTCGACTTTTTTTAATAGACTAATTCAAAGAAGAGACGCCATCGTAGATTCGGTTAGTGGTGTAACACGTGATAGAAACTACGGTAAAGCAGATTGGAACGGTCGTGAATTTTCTGTAATCGATACAGGAGGATATATTAAAGGTTCTGATGATATTTTTGAAGGAGAAATTAGACGTCAAGTTGATTTAGCTATTGATGAGGCGGATGTAATTATTTTTGTTGTTGATGTTGAAGAAGGTATTACACCTATGGATGCAGAAGTAGCAAGATTACTTCGTAAAGAAACAAAACCAATTTTTGTTGCAGTTAATAAAGTGGACTCTGCTAAGAGAATGGAGGATACTTTTGAGTTTTATAATCTTGGACTTGGAGAGATTTTTCCGATTGCTGGAATGAGTGGAAGTGGTACTGGAGATTTATTAGATGCAGTAGTTGCAGCTTTACCAGAAGAGGATAATTCACCAGAGTCAGAGGAAGAGCAAATTCCTCGTTTTGCTGTAGTAGGAAGACCTAATGCAGGAAAATCAAGTTTTATTAATGCTTTAATTGGAGAAGATAGATATATTGTAACTGACATTGCAGGTACTACAAGAGATGCTATCGATACGCGTTTTAATCAGTTTGGATTCGACTTTAATTTAGTTGATACAGCTGGTATTCGTCGTAAAAGTAAAGTAAAAGAAGATCTTGAATTTTATTCAGTAATGCGTTCTATTAGAGCAATCGAACATGCGGATGTTTGTATTCTAATGGTTGATGCTACTAGAGGATTTGAAGGACAGGATCAAAATATTTTCTGGTTGGCTGAGAAAAACCGTAAAGGTATTGTAATCTTAGTTAACAAATGGGATTTGATTGATAAAGACACGATGACTGCTGCACAATTTGAAGCATCTATTCGTGAGCAAATCGCTCCTTTTACTGATGTGCCAATTATTTTTACTTCTACCGTTACTAAGCAACGTCTTTTAAAGGCTTTAGAGACTGCAGTAGAAGTATTTGAAAATAGAAAACAAAGAATTTCAACTTCTAAATTCAATGAGGCTATGCTTCCTGTTGTAGAGCATACGCCACCTCCGGCTATTAAAGGTAAATACATTAAGATTAAATACTGTATGCAATTGCCTACGCCTACGCCTCAATTCGTATTTTTTGCTAACTTGCCACAATATATTAAAGACCCATATAAGCGTTATATTGAAAATAAGTTACGTGAAATTTATAATTTTCAAGGTGTGCCTATTGACATTTATTTCCGTCAAAAATAATTTTGCGGCTAGATAATACTAAAACGGTCTTTGTATATACAAAGACCGTTTTTTTATGAAAAAATATATTATTTTATTTTTGGTGATTTTCTATTCTAGTAGTATAGGAGCGCAAAATACCTATAGTCTTAAAGGAAGGCTCGTTGATTCTTTACGCAGCCCTATAGAAGCTGCTACAGTCTATGTTTCTAAACAGAAAGATTCTACTCTAGTGGAATACTCATTAAGTGGTCAAGATGGAACCTTTGAGCTCAAAGTGCTACCAAATAAAGAGGAGTTGTTTTTTTCCACTAATTTGTATGGATTCTCCACTTTTGTTCAGAAGCTTAAAAATGGTGTAAGTCAAACTATAGATTTTGGAGATATTGTTTTACTCGAGCAAAGTAATGATTTAGAGGAAGTGATTATTATTGCTCAAGCGGCCCCAATTCGAATTGTCAAGGATACTTTAGAATTTAATGCTGCTTCTTTTAAAGTAAGGCCAGATGCTAACTTAGAGACTTTATTAAAGGAGTTACCAGGGGTGCAGATGGACGAAAATAATAATATTACTGTCAATGGTAAACCAGTAGGTGAAATACTTGTAAATGGGAAGCCTTTTTTTAGCGAAGATGGGAAAATAGCTCTAGAGAATTTACCAGCTGATATCGTGAATAAAATACAAGTAACCGACAAGAAAAGTAAGACAGAACGTTTTACAAAGTCGGCAGCTGTAAGTGATGATGCAAGTATCAATATCACTATAGACAAGGATAAGAATAAAGGTTACTTTGGTCGTGTCTCTGCAGGATATGGTAGCGATGACCGTTATGAAAGTGCTTTGTTTTTAAATAGCTTTACTCAAAATACTAAATTTAGTGTAATAGGCTCTGCTAACAATATTAATGCTAGTGGTTTTTCTATGAACGATGTGTTTGATAATATGACTACTTCTAAGAGTAAAGGAGGTATAACAGAATCTCGACTTTTAGGAGCCAATATTAATCAAACTTTTAGCGATAAGTTAAGCCTTGATGGTAGTTATAATTATAGTTATGGTGATACTAAGAATTGGGATAAAAGAAGTATGACAAAGTTTTTGCCAGATGGAGAGTTTTCTAGCGATAGTTTTTCCGAGTACCACAATACTTCTCAAGGGCAAAGCGCTAATGTGTCCATGGATTATATCAGCGATAAAAATGCACTTTATATTTCTCCTAGATTCAGTAGAAATCATTCCTCAGGAGATCGTACATCACAAGAGGAATCCTTTGATGAAAATAGGGAATTAGTAAATAAAAGCAATAGTACTTCTCGCAATACCTCGGATAGTAATAGTTTTAGTAATAGTATCCGTTATATTAGAAAATTTGAAAAGGAAGGTCAATTTTTAAGTTTGGAATTCAGCAATAGTAATTCTTCCAATAATGGTGAGGCTTTTTATGAGTCCTTTACAGAATTTTTACAAAGTAATACACCAAACGACGATAGAAGGCAATTTAAACAGACTACTACCTCTAGTGACTCCTACACTACCACTTTAGCTTATAACTTAGCTGTAAATGACTCTTTAAAGCTAATTATAGGAGGTAAATGGAATTATACCCAAAGTATAAATGATTTACAAGTTTTTGACTTTGATGAGCAAACCGATACTTACTCTATACTTAATGAGAAACAATCTAATAGATATAAGACAGTAGAAAACCAACTACGTCCTTATGCTAATATTAGTTGGAACAAGAAAAAGTTTTCTTTCCAATTTCAAGCAGATGCTGTTATAACTAATTTAAAAGCAACAGGTCTGTATAATAGTCAGGATTATAGAGCGGATAAAAATTATGTTAGCCCTGAGTTATTGTCCATTTTTAGATATTATTTTAATAAGAATACCCAAGTTAACTTTAGGTATAACTATGGTTTAACTTACCAAAGTGCAGCCCAACTTTTAGCCATTACAGATTTGTCAGATCCTTTAAATACTATAATTGGAAATCCAGATTTAAAACCAACAGGTAATCACAATTTTAATATCGGCTTTAGAACGTATAATTTTCAGAAAAGGGATGGTTTTGTAATCAATATTGGTAATTCCATTCAAAATAATAGCATTGTAAATTATGTGGTCTATGATGCAGATAGAAAGAGTACATCAACCTATAAGAACATCTCTGGAAATTACCAAATAAGGTTAAACTCAGAATGGTTTAAAACGGCTAAATGGGAGCAACATACCCTTAAATTTGGTATAGGGTTAAGATATAATAATTCGCTTAAGAAAGGGTTTATTGACGCTCTTGCTTATAAAGCTTATGCTAATGTGTTTACTCCTAGGGTATATCTTAATTATCAATTAGGAGATGATTTAATTATTAAGCCATTTTATAACTACACCTATAATACTACTAGTTATAGAAATTTTAGAGTAGATAAAGCTACTAGTTTTGTGCATAATTTAGGTATTCAAACTACTACTTATTGGCCTAAGAATATAGTTTTTGGAAACGATATTTCCTATAATTACAATTCGCAAATAGCCAGTGGTTTTCAAAAGGATTATTATATGTGGAACGTTAGTTTAGCTTATGATTTTTATAAGAGTAAATTCCGTGCTAAGGTTAAGGTGTATGACTTACTTAATCAAAATACAAGTTCTATTCGAACTATTGACCCAACTCAGATCGTGGATTCAGAGTCCTTAGTTTTAAAGCAGTATGTAATGTTTTCTTTAGTGTATAATTTAAATGCCTTTGGAAAAAAACAAGCTAGAAGTGCTATGAGAAGCGTTAGAGTGATGTAAAAAATAAAGGCGCCCATAACTTATGGGCGCCTTTATTTTTTATTTTACCAACTTCCGCTGGATCCTCCACCAGAAGATTCTCCTCCTCCGAAGCCTCCTCCGAAGCCTCCAGAATCACCAGATCCTCCCCAGCCAGAACCTCCAGAGCTACCCCAGCCGGATCCACCACCATGGCTTCTTCCTAAACTACTAAGTATAATTATATTGGCTAAGTCGCCTAAAACACTTTCTCTTCTGCGTCCTCCTCGTGGGGGATTATGTCGATTGTTTTTATCTTTATTTTTGGCAATTACCACGATAATAAAAACTACTATACCGCCTAAAAGAAACAGTCCCATGGTGCTATCTCCTTGGTCTTGGTTGTTTTTTCTTGGTTTGTCTGCTTTATAGGAACCTTGAAGCATTTGCATAATACCATCTATTCCAAGGTCAAAACCAGCAAAGTAATCCCCTTTTTTAAATTGAGGAATAATTACATTACGTATCAATTCACCTCCTTGCCCAGCTGTTATCTGAGTCTCGGCTCCATAACCTGGATATATACCTATTCTACGGTCTTGCAGGGAAAAAAGTATTACTACACCGTTGTCGATGCCTTTTTGACCTATTCCCCATTGTTGTAGCCATTCAGGACCTATATAATCAATGTTCTCTCCATCTAAGGAGTTCACAGTAATTAAAACAATTTGCGTTGAGGTAGAGTCAGAATACTTTATGAGTTTATTCTCTAAGTATTTAGCTTGCTCTTTAGTTAATACCTTAGCGTAATCATACAAAGAGGTTTGTTCAGATAACTTAGGCTTAGGTGGGATTTGAAATTGGGCAAAAGTAAATTGTCCAATAAGCAGTACCACCACTATTGTTAAAGAATGAAAGATTTTATTAAGCTGGTTTATGCTCATAATTTAGCTTTTTGATATTTCGTTTGATATTTCATTGGTGCTTAGCTCATCTTTCGGAAATAAAGATTCTAGCTTTTTTCCTGCCTTAGTAATACCTGAAATAAGGCCATCTTTGAATTTACCTTGTCTAAAGTGATCAATGACAAGTTCCTTTGTACTTTCCCAAAAATGTTCTTTCTCCACTAAGTTATTAATGCCTTTGTCTCCTAATATTACAAAAGCCTTAGGCTCCATGCAGACATAGAAAAGGATAGCATTACGTTTTTGGGTATTGAACATACCTAGGTGCTCAAAAACATGAGTTGCCCTAGTATATGGTTCTACATCGGTTTTGGTTTCTATATGTACTCTAATCTCCCCTGAGGTGTTTTCTTCAGCTCTAGCAATTGCTTGAACTACCTCAGCTTCTTGATCAGAAGTTAGAAAGTTTTCAATGTGTTTCATCTCTAGAAGTTAAATTCCACTTCTACTGGTTTGCTTGCTGATTCTACTGCTTTGAAATAAGGTTTTTCTTTGTAGCCAAACATTCCTGCAAAAACGGAGTTAGGAAAACGCATTACATAATTATTGTATTGCTTTACTTTATCATTAAAACGAATTCTTTGTGTTTGAATTGTATTTTCTGTACTAGCTAATTCATCTTGTAATTTTGAGAATTGAGCACTTGCTTTTAATTCTGGGTAGTTTTCACTTGCAACTAATAATCGGGATAACGAAGAAGATAACTGGCTTTGTGCTTGGTTAAACATCTCTAAGTTTTCTGCGGTCATATTAGTAGGGTCAATTGTAATACTTGTAGCCTTAGCACGTGCATTTACCACTCCCTCTAAAGTGCTCTTTTCGAAATTTGCAGAACCTGCCACTGTATTTACTAAATTTCCGATAAGATCATTTCTACGTTGATAAGCTGTTTCTACATTTGACCATTGGCTTTGCTCATCTTGGCTTAATGTTAAAGCTGTATTATTAATAGAAATACCATAGGCGAAGATTCCACCAAATATAACTACTAGTGCGATGATAGGAAGTAGTGCTTTTTTCATTGTCTTTATATATATTTATTTATTAAAGTTCGTTTTTGATACTAATAAGTGTTTTTTTTACGTATTCTAGTCGTTTGATAATTTCGTAATTATCTTGCTTTTCTTTGGGATTGTTCTTGATATAATCCTTAGCCCCCTCTAGGGTAAAGCCTCTTTCTTTTAATAAATGATAGAGTAGTTCAAGGTTCTCTACATCTTTAGGAGAGAACATTCGATTGCCTTTAGCATTTTTCTTAGGCTGGATGAAATCAAATTCTTTTTCCCAAAAGCGTAAAGTCGATGCATTAACTCCTATGGCTTTGGCTATTTCACCAATACTATAATATCTTTTGGGTGGTAAATTAAATTTCATTAGTCTAGTGATTGATTTTCTTGGTTAGCTTCTTGAGATAATAATTCAAATTCTTTAGCAGAGATATCCCCATAATAATAATTAATTGGGTTTACGATATTGTTTTGATAATATACCTCATAATGTAAGTGAGGTCCAGAACTCCTACCACTGCTACCTACAAAGCCTATTACATCTCCTCTTTTTACGCTTTGTCCTTGTTTAACATTGTATTTACTAAGATGTCCATATCTAGTTTTATATCCATAGCCATGATCCACCTCAATTAAGTTACCATATCCAGATAGCTTATTATTAGCTATTGTTATCTTTCCATCTCCTGTTGCATATATAGGGGTGCCTAATTCTGCTGAGAAATCCATTCCATTGTGGAATTTTCGAATTTTGGTAAAAGGGTCACTCCTATAACCAAATCCGGAGGCCATTCTTTTAAGATCTTCATTTTTCACTGGTTGAATAGCTGGTATGGAAGATAAGAATTTTTCCTTTCCTTTTGCAAGTTCAATGATATCATCTAGAGACTCGGATTGGATAACGATCTGCTTAGATAGTTGGTCAATTTTTTTATTGGTGTTGACTAAAATTTTCTCATTGCTCAGACCTATGAATTCTCTATATCTATTAAAACCTCCTAAACCAGATTTTCTTTGTTCCTCTGGAATAGCTGCAGTATTGAAATAAGCACGATAAATGTCATTATCTCTTGTTTCTAATTCATCAAGTACTTGGGCTAGTAAATCAAGTTTTTTGTTTAAAAGAATATAATTGGTTTTATAGGCTTCTAGTTCCCTTTGCTGTAATTTTTCTCTAGGTGTCTCTAAGATGTCTGTATTAATTAGGGTAAATAGTCCAAGTACTCCAAAAAGTGCTGAACTACATAGAAATAAAAATACACTCCCAATAAATCTGAATTTTTTTGGACGTATTTTTAAGAATGCTAATTTTTCAGGGTCGTAATAATATTTTACCTTAGCCATATTTTAAAAAAACACTATTTTTGCATTTAGTTTTATTCCATTTAGGTAATAAAACCCGATAGCTAACAAAAATATAAAATGTTTTTGGTTTTTCTGGGGTTTTATCTCCTTAAAACAAGGGGTAAAAGTAGTATGAAAGTTAATTTAGCGATTATTTAACACCTTTAGACTGTTATAGATAATCCTTATAAAAAGTGAAATTTAGTTTCCATAAAGATATGAAATCACAAGAAGTTCGTCAGAAGTTTTTAAGCTTTTTTGAACAGAGAGGACATTTAATTGTACCATCTGCGCCGATCGTTTTGAAAGACGATCCAACTTTAATGTTTAATAACTCTGGAATGGCCCAGTTTAAAGAGTATTTTTTAGGCAACGCCATCCCTAAAAGTAAGCGAATCGCCGATACCCAAAAATGTTTACGCGTTTCTGGAAAGCACAATGACCTAGAGGAAGTTGGTATTGATACTTATCACCACACTATGTTCGAAATGTTAGGGAACTGGAGTTTTGGTGATTATTTCAAGAAAGATGCTATTGCCTGGGCATGGGAATTATTGACAGAAGTATATAAGATTCCAAAGGATATCCTATATGTTACTGTATTTGAAGGAAGTGAAGCTGAAAATGTACCTTTTGATCAAGAAGCTTGGGATTTATGGAAAGAGTTAATTCCAGAAGACCGTATCTTATTAGGTAATAAAAAGGATAACTTCTGGGAAATGGGAGAGCAAGGACCTTGTGGACCTTGTAGTGAAATTCACGTAGATATTAGAAGTGCTGAAGAAAAAGCTCTTGTAAGTGGTCGTGACCTTGTAAACATGGATCACCCTCAAGTGGTAGAGATTTGGAATAACGTTTTTATGGAGTTTAACCGTAAAGCTGATGGTTCTTTAGAAAAACTACCTCAACAACATGTTGATACAGGGATGGGATTTGAAAGACTTTGTATGGTTTTACAAGGGGTTCAATCTAACTATGATACCGATGTATTCTCTCCTTTGATTAAAAGAGTTGAAGAATTAACTAATGGAAAGTATACCATTGTAGCTGATACACCAGAGCAAGATAAAATTAATATCGCTATTCGCGTTATAGTGGACCACGTTAGAGCTGTTGCTTTTGCTATTGCCGATGGTCAATTGCCGTCTAATAATGGTGCGGGATATGTTATTCGCCGTATTTTACGTCGTGCAATTCGTTATGCATTTACTTTCTTAGATAAAAAAGAAGCTTTCATCCATCAATTAGTTGAGGTATTAAGCGAGCAAATGGGAGAATTCTTTCCAGAAATCTCTGCTCAAAAGAACTTTGTAATGAATGTAATAAAGGAGGAAGAGATTTCTTTCTTACGTACTTTGGAACAAGGATTACATTTGTTAGATAATGTTATTGCACAAAGCAATACAAAAGTGATTTCAGGAGCAAAAGCTTTTGAATTATACGATACTTTTGGTTTCCCAATTGATTTAACTGCTTTGATCTTAAGAGAAAAAGGATTAGAGTTAGATGAACAAGGTTTCCAAAAAGCAATGCAAGAGCAAAAAGATAGATCTCGTGCTGCCTCTGAGGTTTCTACAGATGACTGGAGTGTTTTAATTGGTGGTAATGTTGAGCAGTTTGTAGGTTATGATCTTTTAGAGAATAATGTTAAAATTACTAGATACCGTAAAATTGAGAGTAAAAAAGATGGAACTTTATTCCAAATTGTTTTAGATAAAACACCTTTCTATCCAGAAGGAGGAGGGCAAGTTGGAGACATTGGAGTATTAAGTAGTCCAAATCAAGATATAGAGATTATTGATACTAAAAAAGAAAGTAATTTGATTCTTCATATTGTAAGAGAATTGCCTTCTAATTTAGAAGCTGAATTTATTGCTAAAGTAGATGTACAAGCTCGTAGAGCCTCTATGGCAAATCACTCAGCAACACACTTATTGCACCAAGGGTTACGTAAGGTATTAGGAGAGCATGTAGAGCAAAAAGGATCTTTAGTAAGTCCTAGCTATTTACGTTTTGACTTTTCTCATTTCTCTAAAGTAACTACAGAGCAATTGCAAGAAGTGGAAGATTTTGTAAACCAAAGAATCCATGAGCAATTACCTTTACAAGAAAGTAGAAGTATTAGTTTTGATGAGGCTATTTCTCAAGGAGCAATGGCTTTATTTGGTGAGAAATATGGAGATTCTGTTCGTGCGATACGCTTTGGAGAGAGTATTGAGCTTTGTGGAGGTACCCATGTTCAGAATACTGCAGATATCTGGCAATTCAAAATACTTAGCGAAGGAGCAGTTGCAGCAGGTATTAGAAGGATAGAAGCTATTACTAATGTAAAAGCGATGGAATACTTCGATAATCAAGAGAAAACCTTAGATCAAATTAAATCGCTTTTAAAGAATCCTCAAGATGCAATCAAAGCTGTATCCTCTTTACAAGAGGAGAATGCTAAATTGAAAAAGCAAATTGAAGAGCTATTAAAGCAAAAGGCAAAAGGTTTAAAAGCAGAATTAAAGACACAAATTACTTTAGAAAACGGCATTAACTTTTTAGCTGCCCAAGTGGATTTAGATGCTAATAGCGCTAAAGACCTTGTATATGAGCTAGGAAGTGAAGTAGAAGATTTATTTGTGCTTTTAGCAAGCAGTGCAAACGACAAACCAATGTTGACTTGTTATGTAGCTAAGAGCCTTGTAGAGGCTAAAGGATTAAATGCTGGACAAATCGTTAGAGAGTTAGGTAAACACATCCAAGGTGGAGGTGGGGGACAAGCTTTCTTCGCTACAGCAGGAGGAAAGAACTTAGAAGGACTTCCACTAGCGGTGTCACATGCAAAAGATTTTTTAAAATAAAATAGAATAACAAAAAGATTCTCCAAATAAGGAGAATCTTTTTTATTTTTACTACTATGAAATTACTTACTGAAGTAGGCATTAAAGAGTTAGGTCGCAAAATCACTTATAACGATAAGATTTTGTCCATTGGATCCTGTTTTGCTGTTAATATGAGTACCAAATTGCAAAGTTTTCAGTTCCAGGTACACACTAATCCATTTGGAATTTTATTTCATCCTATAGCTATCAAAAATATGCTACAGTATGCAATCCAAGAAAAAGAGTTTACCCTTGATGAGGTATTTTGTAATCAAGAGATTTGGAGTAGTTTTGAGGCCCATAGTGATTTAAATGCTTTAGAAGCTCAGGATATTGTCGATGCTTTGAATGCTGCGATAATGCAGTTAAGAAAATCTTTAAAAGAAAGTAATTTCTGTATTTTAACTTTTGGTACAGCGTGGGTATATGAGCATGTCTCCACCCAAAGAGTTGTTGCTAACTGCCATAAGATGGACGGTAAATTATTTAATAAAAGAATGTTGTCCTATCAGGAAGTATTGGAAAACTTTCAAGAAACCCTTAACTTAGTTAGGCATTATAATAAAGATATACAGGTTATTACCACTTTATCTCCTGTTAGGCATAGTAAAGATGGCTTTGTTGAAAATCAAGCCAGTAAATCCTTATTGCACTTTGCACTTCAACAGGTAGTAGGGGAATACTCTCAAGGGGTGAGTTATTTTCCATCCTACGAGATAATGATGGATGAACTTAGAGATTATCGTTTTTATGGTGCTGATTTGCTTCATCCCAACGCTATAGCAATTGATTATATTTGGGAGAAGTTTGTTCGCTTTTGTATTGATCAAGATTGTCATGCAGTGATGAAGAAAGTAGATCAAGTGCAAAAAGGTTTAGGGCATATTCCTTTTAACCCAACTGCTAGGCAACACTTAGAGTTTTTAGATTCATTAATTAGTAAAATTGATGAATTATTAGACCAATATCCATTTATGAATTTTAGATAATTATGAGACAAATTTTCAAAGTACTTTTCTGCTTTTTTATCGTTCTGTTTTTTATGTTTTTAGGCGTTGTTGTGTATAAGTGGGTAGTAGAACCCAAAGACTCCCAAATGAATTACAATACAGCTATGCTACAGGAACAATTAAAAAATGTGAGTAAGCTTGTGGTGACTGAAGCCCAGTTTTCTCAAGTGATGACTTATAAAGATCAACAGAAATACTTTCTAAATTTAGTTTCTTTCAATAAAAAGGCAGTTGTAATTGTTTCTGCAAAGGCAAGTATAAGCTATGATCTAAGTCAGTTGAAATACCAAATTGATCAGAAAAACAAGGTGGTTCAACTTTTATACATACCAGAGCCAGAACTCAACATCATGCCTGAATTCACTATTTATGATGTAGAGCAGAGTACTTTCAATCCTTTTGTAGGGGAAGACTATAATAAGATTAATCAAAAGATTAGGTTAGATATAGCCCAAAAATTAGAAAAGTCCACTTTAAAGACAAATGCTGAGAATCGTCTTATAAGTGAACTTTCTAAAATTTTGATTCTAACTAATACTTTAGGGTGGAAGTTAGAATATCAAGGAAATATTATTGATCAAGAGCAAGATCTTATAAAAGGGTTTGCTCTTTAATTATCAAGGTCAATTATGGCAATACCATCTTTGATAAGATGAGCTACTTTTGGTCTTTCTGAACTCACTTTGTCTAAGTGCTTTCTTGTTTTATTACTTAGGGTTGTATTATTTGACTTTTTAGCCATTTCTAAGATTTCTACGCTTAGTAACCAGTCTGTAGGGTAATCTTGGATTAGCTGGTCTAAAATTAGCTCTAAATCACATGTTTTACCTTCATTTCTAAAGTCTCTAACTTGTTGGTATAGGTTTTCTAATTTTATTTTGTTTTCATCCCTTTTGGCTTTAATTGTTTTGGAAGAAGGAACGTGAGTAATTAAATCAAAACTGTTATAATCTGCCGGACCTGAGAAAGCAGATATAACTTCAGCACCTACTGCCATGTCATAGGTACCCCATTCTGGTCTAAATAATACCTGATCTTTGTAAGTTACTGTACATTCTTTAAAGCTAATCAATATAATTTTACCGTGAATATTTCTTATTCCTGTAATATTAATACCACTAACTATTATCCCTCCTTCAAATTCTAAAGTTACTGGTTTATTTTCATAAAGGTTGTAAGCTTTTAAATCTCTTGGACTCATGTCTTCGATAGCTAGATTAATTCCTTTTAATCTTCCTAATGCTGTTCCGAATCCAGCACTATGGGTTTGTACTCCATGTCCAACTAATTCTTTCTCTCTGTAAGCTAATGCTGTTGGGCCAGTAGTTTGAACATAAGCTGGTTTTCCTTCGTTTTCAATTACATTGGTAAATACACCAGAGATTTGTAATCCAGTATTTAATTCAATAGTTCCTAAAGCCTTAGAGGTAATTAGTTTTTCTACCCCAGATAAACCTCCTTTTCTAATAGCCATTTTATTGGCAAACTCCTCTAAAACTTCACTTAAATAAGCAAAGTCAGGTGTTACGTATAGTTGAGGTTGGAGTTTGGTAATATCAAAACCTTGATCAGCTGCTGCAATAGAGTAAGGGATCTTCTTTACATTATCTGTCATACACCAAGCACTTTCCCCTATAGAAGAAAGTAAACCTGCTCCATAAATTTTAGGATTCTCTACTGTACCAATCAGGCCGTATTCTACGGTCCACCAATGTAAGTTTCGAATAAGAGCCATCTCAGATGGTTCACCTGCATTGTTTTGAAGGTAATCTACTTGCTGTTCTGCTTTTTTTATTTCTTCCGGGTCAATTCCTTCTGCTTCTTTTAAAATAGAAAGTAGACGTATTGCCTCGTATATTTCATAATCTCTACTTGATGATATAGCCTTACAACCTATTTCTCCAAAACGTCTAAGGTATTCTGCATATTCTGGATTGGCAATAATAGGTGCATGCCCAGCGCCTTCATGAATAATATCCGGTGCAGGAGTATATTCAATATTCTCTAGTTGTCTGATATCTGATGCAATAACTAAAACTTTATAAGCTTGGAATTCCATAAAGGCATTTGGTGGAATAAATCCATCTACAGCTACCGCTGCCCAACCTATTTCTTTAAGTATGCGATTCATACCGTACATACTTGGAATGTGCTCAACAGCAATACCAGTTTTTTCAAGACCTTCAAGATAGGATTCATGGGCTACTTTAGCAAGATAATCCACATTTTTTCGCATAACATATCTCCATACCGCTTGGTTTATAGGAGTATAGTCTTGATAATCTTGTGGTTTGATAAATTGTTTCAAATGTTTTGGTAATCTCTCAATTAGCTCATTGCTTTGGTATTCCATTGAAGCCATAATTTAGATTTTAAATTGTTTATGTAAAGTTGTATCGATTCTTCTAAAAGCGATTTTATCCCCTTTAGAAATGTATATAAAAAAAATGGGCATCTTCAAAGATATTGAAAATGCCCATTTGTTTTTGAAATATTAATTTTTAGTACCTGGAGGGAAATTACTCAGAATGTCTTTTACGAATTCTTGAATTCTTTCTTCTCTCTTTTTCATGTTATTCGTATTGGAAATAACACCTGTACCAATTCCCTGCCAAACAAGCATTTTAGATTTAGTATCCAATATATCTACAAATAACGTCCCTTGTACTTGTGTAGATACAGTGGTTGAATTTGGTCCCCAATAGGGACCCCACCCTGGGCGATAATACCCCCATGGCGAATAAAAGTTATTGTTGTTTACTGTTGTAATGTTAACTTGTTCTTTTGATTTAGTAACTAAGTTAATCAACAAATCAGGATTTGTATTAGATTTTACAAAACCTTTTGCTTGTAAATTTTGTTCAATAGCAGATAAAATTCTTTTCTTATCGATGTCATTTATTTTGACATGATCGATTCCTTCTTTTAGGAAGGCATAAGTTTTATATTGACTAAAGTCAATAGCAGTGTCATAATCGGTGGTTACTTTTACACTGCTACATGCAGTAATGAAAAGCAACAAAAACGCTAAAGGTAAAAACTTCAATGCTCTCATAGTGATTAGAATTTATAGTTAGAATAATTTTTCGTCTACTAAATTTGGAAGAGTGACCTTAAGTAAAGGTTCTTGTTCCATTGCTCTTTTTATAGCAAACATTGCCTCTGGGTTTCTAGCCCAACTTCTACGTGCTATTCCGTTATTTACGTCCCAAAAAAGCATAGATTCTAAATTTTTCTGTGCTTGATTAGTACCATCAAGAAGCATACCAAATCCACCATTGACAACTTCTCCCCATCCAACGCCACCACCATTGTGAATAGACACCCAAGTAGCACCTCTGAAACTATCACCAATTACGTTATGTATGGCCATATCAGCGGTATATTTGGATCCGTCATAAATATTTGAGGTCTCTCTATAAGGAGAGTCAGTACCTGACACGTCATGATGATCTCTACCTAAAATGACAGGTCCTATTTCTTTATTGGCAATTGCTTTGTTAAATGCTTTGGCTATCTCAACACGTCCTAATGCATCTGCATATAGAATTCTAGCCTGAGAACCCACTACTAATTTGTTTTGTTGGGCACCTTTTATCCATTTGATATTATCTTGCATCTGTTGCTGAATTTGCTCAGGTGCATTTTTACTTAACTCTTCTAGAACCTGACATGCTATTATGTCCGTTTTTTGTAAGTCTTCTGGATTTCCAGAAGCACAAACCCATCTAAAAGGTCCGAATCCATAGTCAAAACACATAGGCCCCATTATGTCTTGGACATAACTTGGGTATTTAAAGTCTATGCCGTTTTCTGCCATGATATCAGCTCCTGCTCTAGAGGCCTCTAATAAGAAAGCATTTCCATAATCGAAGAAATATGTTCCTTTCTCTGTATGTTTGTTAATGGCTTTGGCTTGTCTTCTTAAAGATTCTTGTACCAGGTCTTTAAATTTTTCAGGTTCATTAGCCATAAGATCATTCGCTTTTTCAAAGCTTACTCCAACTGGGTAATAACCTCCAGCCCATGGATTATGTAAGGATGTTTGATCTGAACCTATATCAATATATAAGTTTCTTTTATCAAATTCTTCCCATATCTCTACTACATTACCAAGATAAGCAATAGAAACAACTTCTTTGTTGTCTTTGGCTTTTTTTACTCTAGTAACTAAGTCTTCTATATTATCAATAACTTCATCTACCCATCCTTGTGAATGTCTAGTTTGTACGGCTTTTGGATTAACTTCAGCACATATTGTTATACAACCGGCAATATTTCCTGCTTTTGGTTGAGCTCCACTCATCCCTCCCAAACCTGAGGTAAGGAATATTTTCCCTTTTAAATCCTCTTTGTTTTTAGCAATTTTTCGTCCAGCATTTAAAACAGTAATGGTAGTTCCATGTACAATTCCTTGTGGACCTATATACATATAACTTCCAGCAGTCATTTGACCATACTGGGTAACTCCTAAGGCATTGAATTTTTCCCAATCATCCGGTTTAGAATAATTAGGTATCATCATACCATTGGTAACAACTACCCTTGGCGCGTTATAGTGAGAAGGGAATAAACCCATCGGATGACCAGAATACATCACTAAGGTTTGCTGATCACTCATCTCACTGAGGTATTTCATCGTAAGTAAATATTGTGCCCAGTTGGAAAATACTGCTCCATTTCCACCATAAGTAATTAATTCTTCTGGATGTTGAGCTACTTTTGGATCTAGGTTGTTTTGAATCATCAGCATAATTGCTTTTGCTTGAAGAGATTCACCTGGGTATTCTTCTATATCTCTAGCATACATGTCATAATCCGGCATAAACCTATACATGTATATTCTTCCATATGTTTCTAATTCTTCTTTGAACTCAGGAAGTAAAATTGCATGATGCTTTGGATCAAAGTAGCGCAATGCATTTTTTAAAGCAAGTTTTTTTTCTTCCTGTGTTAGAATTTCCTTTCTTTTAGGTGCGTGATTTAAAGAGGGGTTATAAGGCCGTTTGTTAGGTAATTCATTAGGAATTCCTTGGCTAATCATTTCTTTAAAAGTCATAATTTTTTTGGTGTGTTTTATCTTGGTTGTTTTTATTTGATTTACAAAATACTTGGTTGTAAATCGCTATTTTTGTACCTAGTAGGTGTATAAAATCTTACTAGCTTAGCAAAATATAGTAAATATAAGTTTATTTATATAAAGTTGAAAATACTTAGATAGAAAAAACAATGGATTTATTCGAAAATGATTTAGTTCTAAACCAGAAAGTTAACTTTAATTTTGGACACGGAATAGAATTATATATAAAAAGAGAAGATTTATTACATAAAGAGGTTTCAGGAAATAAGTTTCGAAAATTGAAATATAATCTTCTTAAGGCTAGAGAACTTGGGATAGATACTGTTTTGACCTTTGGAGGTGCCTTCTCTAATCATATTTTTTCTACTGCTGCGGCATGTAGTTTATTAGGGTTAAAGTCCATTGGGGTTATAAGAGGGGAGGAGATAGCTAGTAAGTTCTTAGAGAATCCTACTTTGTCCAAAGCTTTTGATTATGGCATGCAATTTAAGTTTGTGAGTAGAGAAGATTATCGAAAAAAAACACAAACAGATTTTATTGAACAATTACAGGAGGAATTTGGTTGTTTTTATTTGGTACCAGAAGGAGGAACTAATTCTTTAGCAATTTTAGGTACACAAGAAATTTTAAAACCAAAGGACATGGAGTTTGACTATATTTGTAGTGCAGTAGGTACCGGAGGTACCATTGCCGGACTAATACAAAGTAGTGGGGTTCATCAAAGTGTGGTGGGATATCCCGCATTAAAAGGCGATTTCTTAAAGGATGAAATTGCTCAATGGACTAATAAAGAAAATTGGCATCTTGTTGATAGTTATCATTTTGGTGGTTATGCAAAAGTAGATAGTGTCCTTTTGGAGTTTATAGAAGAGTTTAATAGACAGTTTGGCATACTTCTAGACCCTATATATACTGGTAAAATGCTTTATGGTATTTTTCAAGATATTGAGAAAGGTCACTTTAAAGATAATAGTAAGATATTGGCAATACACACTGGTGGATTGCAAGGATGGAATAGTAAAATTAAAGGATTTAAAAAGTTATGATTAAGAGAGTTTTATTTATCTTTTGCTTAGTGGTTCTGGCAAGTTGCGGATCTAAAAAAAGCACTTTGACAGGAAAGAAAGTAAAGGATAAGGAATTGGTATCCAAAAATGCATATAGGGAAGAGTTGCGTAGAAAGGAATTAGAAAAGCAAAAGCAGACTAATACCACAGTAGCTTCTAAGCCAGAAAGCAAGCCTAGTACACCTTCAAAGAATAATTCTAAAGAAGTCTTAACTGCAACCTCTTCGGTTCAAGTAACAGCGGATCTTATTTCTACTTATATACTAACCTACAAAGAGGTAGCTAAAAGCAATATGGCAGACCATGGTATTCCTGCAAGTATCACTTTAGCTCAAGGCGTGTTAGAATCCGGATCTGGACAAGGAACTTTAGCTAGAATGGCAAATAATCACTTTGGAATTAAATGCCACGTTGAATGGAATGGACCTTCTGTGCGACACACAGATGATGCTCCAGATGAATGTTTTAGAAAATATGAATCTCCTTCCGAATCCTATAGGGATCATTCTTTGTTTCTAACAAGTCGTAGTCGTTATAATACGTTATTTGAACTTCCAAAAAGTGATTATAAAGCTTGGGCTCATGGATTAAAAAAAGCTGGTTATGCAACCGATCCAAAATACGCAGAAAAATTAATCAGTTTAATAGAACGCTATTCTCTATATGAGTATGATCAGGAACTACTAGTTAGTATTGGTCAATATTCTAAGAATGAAGTAAAGGTAGATAGTAAGCCTACTGTAAGTAATTCTAGCGGTGCTACTAGTAAAACACACGTTGTGAAAAAAGGGGATACACTATATTCTATTTCCAAACTATATAATACAAGTGTAGCACAGGTTCAAAAAATTAATCAATTAAAAGGATCAATGCTTTCTATTGGTCAAGTATTAAAAATTAGGTAACGATGTTATATCAAAGAAGTAGTAAACTATTTGAAGAGGCACAACAAGTTATTCCAGGTGGGGTAAACTCTCCAGTTCGTGCTTTTAATTCAGTTGGAGGTACTCCAATTTTTGTAAAAAGTGCTAAAGGTGCGTATCTTTTTGATGAAGACGGTAACACTTTAATCGATTATATTAACTCTTGGGGACCTATGTTATTAGGTCATGCTTTTGAGCCTGTGGTTCAAGCAGTAATTGAGAAAGCCAAATTAGGAACTTCCTTTGGAATGCCTACTGAGATGGAAACTCAAATTGCTAAACTAGCAGTATCTATGGTTCCAAATATTGAGAAAATTAGATTCGTTAATTCGGGAACGGAAGCTTGTATGAGTGCCATTCGCTTAGCCAGAGGATATACAAATAGAGATAAAATTATTAAGTTTAAGGGATGTTATCACGGTCACTCGGATTCTTTTTTAATTGAAGCAGGAAGTGGAGCTGTTACTTTCGGTACTCCTAATAGTCCAGGGGTAACTCAAGGTACAGCCAAAGATACTCTCTTAGCTGAATATAATAATTTACAAAGTGTAGAGGATTTATTACAAGCAAACGACAAGCAAGTAGCTGCTATTATAGTTGAGCCTGTTGCTGGTAATATGGGCTGTGTAGTACCTAAAGAAGGATTTCTACAAGGTTTACGTTCTTTATGTGATAAGTATGGTGCTTTGCTAATATTTGATGAGGTAATGACAGGGTTTCGTTTAGCGAAAGGTGGAGCTCAGGAATTATTTAATATAGAGGCTGATCTTGTTACATATGGTAAAGTAATAGGAGGAGGATTGCCTGTAGGTGCATTTGCAGGAAAAGCTGAAATTATGGATTATTTAGCTCCAATTGGGCCAGTATATCAAGCTGGTACTCTTTCGGGGAATCCACTTGCAATGGCTGCAGGTTTTGCCATGTTAGAGCATATAAATGCGGACAAGGAGCTTTATTCACGTTTGGAGCAAAAAACTAGTTACTTAGCTAAAGGAATCTCTAAGGTATTGGATAAATACAATATTGACTATAACATTAATCAAGTAGGGTCAATGATGAGTGTGTTCTTTACAAAAGATAAAGTTGAAAACTTTGACCAAGCTACTTTAGCGGATAATCAATTATTCAAGGACTTCTTTCATGGTTTACTAAGAAGAGGAGTTTATATTGCGCCTTCTGCTTATGAAACTTGGTTTATTACTGATGCTTTAAGCCAAGGGGACTTAGATAAAACAATTCAGGTAGTAGAAGAGTTTTTTAGAGATAGACAAGCTCAATAAACTTACCTTAATATATAGAAAAACGGACTAACCATTAGTGGGTAGTCCGTTTTTGTATTTTATAAATCTAAAGATAATTGATCAGGTAGTAATTTGAAGCTCTTGCGATGATAGATACAAGGGCCAAATTCGCGTATAGCATCTCTATGTTCCTTTGTAGGATAACCTTTGTTTTTCTTCCAATTATACATAGGGAATTCTTCATGAATTTTATCCATATAATCATCTCTTGCTGTTTTAGCAAGAATAGAAGCAGCTGCTATATTTAAATACTTCATATCTCCTTTAACAATACATTGATGCGCTAGGTTTTCAATGGCAGTAAATTTATTGCCATCTACAATTAAGAACTCCGGGAATGGATTTAGGGCTAATACACTGTCCTGCATTGCTTTTATTGAAGCATGTAGAATATTTAGAGATTCAATAGTCTCTTCCTTTATATGGGTTATTTTATAAGTTAATGCTTTGTCTAATATAATGTCTCTTAAGGTATACCTTAAGTTGGCAGTTATTTTTTTTGAATCATTAATTAAAGTGTTTTCAAAGTCTAAGGGTAAAATTACTGCTGCCGCTGTTACAGGACCAGCAATACATCCTCGACCAGCCTCATCTGTAGCAGCTTCAAGTGTTAGACCAGAATAATTTTTAAGTAGCATATAAAGAGTTTTAAGAGGCAAAGTTATTCATTTTACATTAAAGATATTGGAAAAGCCAAGGGAAATAATCTTGCTATACAAACAGAAGTTTCTTTTATAATCGCAAAGTGTTTCAGCTGTTTACATAGAACGGAGTATTTTATCTTAATAGGTGTATTTCAGTCATAATTTTCTAATTCAAATTATGGTTTTCCGATATAATTGGTTAACATAAAATTAAGAATCAAAATAAGCTTTCTACTAAATCTTAATTTTCAGTAAATATTGCTCACTGTCTTTATTAGGGGAGATTGGGTAATATAGGCCTTGATGATATATCTATTTGTGCTTATGTAGTTTGAAACCAAAAGTGTTCTGCATTTTATATAGGCTTACTCTTTTTTATTTTATCTCTAGAAAATGACTTTATAATTAGTTTCTATGTGCCTATTTAAGGGGGTATATTTTGAAAAACCGCCTTTTTATCAAAACTAATATGTTAAAGTTTTTTATTTGGTTGTAACTTAAAATCTTTGATTTACAGCATGTTGAGTGATTTTGCTAATTCTAGCTAATAATTTTAACATAATTTTATAACTAATCAAGGGTTGGTGTAGTTTTTAGTTTATGCTAGCTAGTTGTGTTAAAACAGTGATTATATTTCAGTATAAATGATTTTAATTAAATAAATGTTTATTTTTATTTTCTGTTATGTAAACGGTTAAAAATAATTAAGTTAAAATTAACCTAAAATATTTATTAGATTTGGTTTATAACTAATCAATAATTTTTATAATGGAATCAAAGTTTAAGTGGATTATTTTATTATTCCTTACACTAGGTACACAGATTGGGTTTGCTCAAAGCAAGACCCTAACTGGAAAAGTTACAGAAGGGGGACTTCCTTTACCAGGAGTTTCCATTTTGCTAGTTGGTACTTCTGAAGGAACAATGAGTGATTATGACGGTAATTATTCTATTCAAGTTAAACAAGGAGATGTTCTTTTGTTCAGCTTTATGGGATTTACGGATGTAACGTATACTGTAGGAGCAAGTAACACTCACGATGTTGCTATGAGTAGTACGGATGAACTTCTAGAGGAGGTAATTGTTACAGCCTTAGGAATTAAACGTGAAAAGCGTAAATTAGGATACGCTTCTCAGGAAGTTAAAGGTGAAGAGCTATCAGATGCTGGACAAACCAATGCCTTAAGTGCTTTGTCAGGTAACGTAGCTGGATTACAAGTGACTGCTCCTTCTACAATGGGAGGTTCGTCTCGCGTTGTTTTACGTGGAGTTAAGTCGGTTGTAGGTAATAACCGCCCTTTAATTGTAATTGACGGTGTTCCTTTAGATAACTCGAACTTCAACAGTGCTGGTGCACAACGTGGAGGTGGAGGTATCGATTATGGAGATACTGCAAGTGACATTAACCCAGATGATATTGAGTCAGTAACTGTACTTAAAGGTGGTACAGCATCTGCTTTATACGGTAATCGTGGAGGTAACGGGGTTATTTTGTATACTACTAAATCGGCTAAAAATGGTCGTACTGAAGTAGAGGTAAATACAGGGATGACTTTAGAAAGCGTTTATATTATGCCAGACCTTCAAAATGAATATGGAGGAGGATCTAGTACAACTTGGAATCAAGCTAACATTGGAGGTAAATTATACAACATTCCTAGTTATGCAGCTGATGAGAGCTGGGGACCAAAATTTGATGGTACAAAATATTTACCATGGAATGCATTCGATCCTGCTTTTGCAGATGATTATTTAAGAGAAATTCCTTGGGAAAAATCTAGACATGATGTAAGAGATTTCTACAAAACTGGAGTAACATCTAATATTTCTGCTGCAGTAGGAAAATCTTTCAAAGACAGTAACATTAGAATGTCTTTTGGTAATAATACAACAGAAGGAGTTACACCAAACTCTAAATTACAAAGAAATACTTTCACTGTTAACGCATCAACTATGTTAACAGATAAGTTCAAAGCTGACGCTAACGTTTCTTATGTTTACACTAAAGGGTTTAACAGACCTGATACTGGATACGGAGACAACTCTTATGGAAAACAATTTTTCCAATGGACTCAAAGACAGTTAGATTATAACACATTAAAAAGCTATATCACTCCTGGAGGTGCTCAACGTACTTGGAATAGAACTGCTTGGGATGACCCAACTCCAATGTATAGTGATAACCCATATTGGACAGCTCACGAAAATACATCTCAAGATGTTAGAACTCGTACTTATGGAAACGTAAAGCTTACTTATAACTTTACAGATAATTTATATGCTGTGGGTACAGTATATGGAGATACTTATAGTATGAATATGGAAGAAAGAGTAGCTATTGGATCTCAAGCTCAATCTTTCTATGGAATCACAAAGCGTAATGTTTCTGAGTACAACTACGAGGGACGTGTACACTTTGATGATCATTTCGGTAATTTCGGAGTTAACGCTTTCGTTGGTATCAACAGAAGTGAAAAAAGAAGAGACTATTTATATGGTAGAACAGTTGGAGGTTTAGTTCTTCCTGGATTCTTTAACTTATCAAATAGTAAAGAAAATGCATTAGCATCTAATAGTATGACTCACGCAAGAACAAATAGTATTTTTGGTTCTGTTGGAGTTAACTATAAAGAGTTCTTATTCTTAGAGGGGACAATTCGTACAGACTGGTTCTCAACAGTTAAAAAGTCAAGTACATATCCTTCTGTGACTGGAACATTCTTATTCTCTCAATTATTACAAGATTTAGACTGGTTAAGCTTTGCTAAATTACGTTTAGGATGGGCTCAAGTAGGTAACGATACAGATTCATACAGAACATCTGATTACTATGCTGCTGATACACCATTTTTAAACTACCCAAGATATTCAATTAGTAATACTAAGAACAATCCAAATTTAAGACCTGAGTTAATGACAACTAAAGAGATCGGTCTTGAAGCAGCTTTCTTAAACAACCGTATTGCAGTTGAAACTTCTTACTACCAAATTAAAACAACAGACTTAATTACTAGTGTTAAATACGATAGTGGAACTGGATATTTATACGAGTGGTTAAATGCTGGAGATATGACAAACAAAGGATTTGAAGCAACAGTTGTTTTAAAACCAGTTTTAACAGAAGACTTTTCATGGGATATTACTTGGAACTTCGCTAAAAATAAAAACGAGTTAAATCGTTTAGCTGATGGGGTAAATGCAGTAAGTATTACTTCTGCTCCATTTAACGTTACATTAGAAGCGAGAGTTGGAGAAGCATATGGACAGATTTACGGAAAAGACTTCGTATATGATGACAATGGAAATAAAGTTATTGGAGCAAACGGTTTATACAAAGCTTCAGGTGTTAAAGGTTTAGGTTCTTACTTACCTGACTATAACATGGGGATTAGAAATAGTTTCAAATACAAAAACTTCCGTTTAAGTGCATTAATCGATATCCAAAAAGGAGGTAAATACTTCTCAACATCACATATGTTTGGTACTTACTCAGGATTATTTACAAATACTACGGATAATAATATTCGTGAAACAGGTATTGTTTTAGATGGTGTAACAGAAGACGGAGAGAAAAATACAACAGTAGTATCTGCTACGGCTTGGGCAAAAGCTCACCAGACAACTGTAGATGCTCAAAACGTTTTTGACGCAGATTATATCAAATTAAGAGACGTGACTTTAGCGTATGATTTACCTAAAAAAGCAGTTGGTCCATTCGCAGGTATTACAGTATCAGTTTATGCTAGAAACTTATTTACTTGGGGATTAGACTGGAAAGGTATGGATCCAGAGATGGCTTCTTATGGTAGTGGAAACATTCAAGCAATTGAAGGTGGTTCTAACCCATCTACAAGATCTTACGGAATGAACGTTAAATTTAAATTCTAACAAAAGATGAAAAAATTTTTATATACTCTTGGTATTTTCTCAATTGTATCTGTAATGATCAGTTGTGATAAAGACTTAGAAGAAATTAATCAGAGTCCTAACTCACCTTCATTTGCTACTACATCTGGGCTTTTTAACCAGGCAAATAAGTCATTAATGGACAATACTCGTGGAGGTTTCCCTTCAGGTCGTATGACTTTACCTATTGTTCAAATGTCTGCACAGCGTGAGTACAATGAGGAGGATAGATATGTGTTTAGAGTTGGTGTTAATAATAGTTTATACCACAACTTACAGTTATCTGTAAGAAAGTATAAGGAGATCATCTTGATTTGTGAGAATCCTGCACTTTCAGATAAATGGGCTGCTACGTATGGAAATATTCAAAACCAAATCGCAGCTGCACGTATTATGATTGCTTATTGTCAATTAGAGTTGGTAGGTCTTTATGGTGATGTTTCTTACTATTCCTATGGTTCAGATGATCCTGAATTCCAAGGTCAGTCTAAAGGAGAAGACATGGCTTATGATACGCCTGTATTTGCTTCTCAAGAAAAAATTTACAAAGATTTAATGAAGGAGCTAAAAGAAGCTTCTGAACAAATTGATTTAAGTTCTAAAAAGGTAATGGATGGAGATTTTATCTTCAAAAAGCCTGAAGTAATGAAACGTTTTGCTAACTCACTTCGCTTAAGAGTTGCTAACCGTGTTAAAGCTGTTATTCCAGAGGCAGATGCTCACATTAAAGATGCTATTGCACAAGGGGTAATGCAATCAAATGAGGATAACGTTGGATTAACTTATGAGAATAACGTAGTTATGCCAGCTCCTTGGTTTGGTGATGCAATGAACGGTAGACGTAATGACTTCTCACCTGCTAGTACTTTTATGGATTTATTAAAAGGAGAAGTTGGACCAGTTAAACAAGTGGATCCACGTTTATACATATTTTCTGCTCCTTTTGGAACTGCTTTCTTCGGTGCTGCTGGAGGAAATAGTATTGAAGGTGGAGCTTATGTAAGCCAAAAATCGAAAGATTCTTTACATTTATATAGAGGAGCTCCATACGGAATTGGATCTACTTTATCTCAAACACAAGGACGTCTAGCTTCTCAATTCGGTTCTTATATTTATAAACCAAATTATACTCAGTTATTAATGGAGTATTCAGAAGTTGCATTCTTATTATCAGAGAATAATAATTGGAACAATGATTGGTATGTAAAAGGAGTTAAGGCTTCAATGGAGAAATTTGGTGTTCCAGAAGCTGAAATTACTGCTTATGTAAAAGCACTTCCAACGGCAACTGCGGAATCTGTAATTACTCAGAAATACATCGGATTATTTATGCAGCCAAATGAAGCTTGGGCAGAGTATAGAAGAACAGGTTTCCCAAATACTTTAATCCTACCTGGTCAAACAGGAACTACAATTGGAACTAAAGATGTTAAGTCTACAACTTATGAATTTATTCCAGGAGTAGTAATTCAAGGAATTCCTCAACGTTTTGAATATCCAACAGATCTACAGTCTTTAAATAAAGATAATTTAGGTGCTGCTATTTCAAAACTTGATAAAGGAGATTCAATGGAAAGTAAACTTTTGTTTGCTAAAAAGTAAATAATATTTTTTATCCCCTCTATGGGAGTTGATAAAAAGTTGGATAAGAAAGGTCTTGATTTCTAATTTTAAGGAAATCAAGACCTTCTTTTTTAGAATATTTTACCATTTGGGAGGTCAAATGTTAATGTATTACAGGTATTTTAAGCATTAATTTTGCTAATTTTTACACAAATTTATTCTTACTTATATTGTTAGTTTTTAATTAATTGCTTATTTGATTTTAGCTTATTTAAGCTAAATATTATTGATATATAAGTTTTTTGGCTGTTTTTATGATATTTTTATTATTGATAGTAAGGTATTGTAGATTCATTTCTTAATATTTTTGTTTTTATTTAGAATTATTTGCTATTTTTGGCCAACTAACTAATCAAATATTTTACATGAGATCAAAGTACAATTGGATCTTAAGCATTGTGCTTGCATTATTTGTGCAAATATCTTTCGCTCAAGAGAAAGTTCTTTCGGGAATTGTACAGGAGGAGGGGCATCCACTTCCTGGAGTGACTGTTAGGATCGAAGGTACCCAAATGGGAACTCAAACCGATCTAGACGGTAAGTATTCTATAAGTGTTGACACAGGTCAAACGGTGGTGTTTTCATTTATAGGGCTAAAAGAGGTAAAACATAAAGTAGGAGCAGAAACTACTTTTAACGTTACCATGTCAGAAGATTTAACACAACTAGATGAGGTTGTTGTTACAGCAATGGGTATTAAGCGTAGTGCCAAAGCTTTAGGTTACGCTACTCAAGAAATTAAAGCTGAAGATTTAAACAAAACGAACAATAGTAGCTTAACTGGAGCTTTACAAGGAAAGTTAGCTGGGGTTCAGATCACACCTTCTTCAGGTGCACCTGGAGCTTCAACTCAAATGGTTATTCGTGGAGCTAGATCTTTCACAGGAAACAATACACCTCTATACGTAGTAGATGGTATGCCAATTGAATCTACTCCTCCTTTTTCTACTGGAAATAGTGTGAGTGGAGCGGATATCGCTAACCGTGGGGTGGATATTGATCCAAACGAAATCTTAACTATTAACGTATTAAAAGGTCAGGCTGCATCTGCATTATACGGTATTCGTGCTTCCAATGGAGTTGTTGTTATTACAACGAAAAGTGGACAAGGAATGGCTGTAGGTAAACCTGTAATTTCTTTTACTAATAGTACTAGTTTTGAGACTTTATCTAAAAAGCCAAAAACTCAAAAAACGTATGCACAAGGTTCTAATGGTAAATTCGACCCATTCAGCTCAATGTCATGGGGGCCTAAAATTGAAGATTTACCAAACGATCCAATGTATGGAGGAAACGTAGCAAACGAATTCAACGGAGGTAATCTACGTGAAGGTTACTACTATGTACCTCAAAGAGCGCAAGCAGGATTAGACCCATGGGTTAAACCTCAAGCTTATGACAATATTGGTGCATATTTCCAAACTGGACATACAGTAAATAATAACTTTAATATTAGTCAAAACACTGGTAAAACAAGTTATTCTTTTGGTTTAGGTAACTCTACTCAAGATGGTATGATGCCTGGAACTCAAATGAAGAGAACTAACGTGAAATTATCTGCTGAGACTAAATTAAACGATCAATGGACAACTGGTTTTAGTGGAAACTTTGTAAGTAGTGATATTTATAAAGCATCTTCTGCAAATAACTCAGTATTACCAGGAGTATGGGGAGCACCACCTTCTTACGATCAAGGCGGAATTCCTTACCACGCTTCATATAACATTTATGAGCAAACTCACTTTAGAAGTGGTTCATTCAATAACCCTTATTGGGCTGCTAATTTCAACGAATTTAGTGAGAAAACAAGTCGTTTCTTCGGAAGTGCTAACGTTGCTTATATTCCAGAAATTAGTGTAGATGGTTCTAAGAACTTAAGCTTCCGTTTCCAAGGAGGTTTAGATAACTATACAACACATTACCGTGATGTTTATGAATTCGGATCAGGTATGGCTAACGCTAAGTTACTTACTGGAGCTGGATCAAGTATTAACTTATTCGGAGTTACTCACACAGTATGGAATTCATTATTTACAATTAACTATGATATGTATTTAGGAGACGATTTACGTTTTGATATCATGGTTGGTAATGAGTTTAACGAGAATGATTCTAAAGGATATGATGATTATGGTTCTAACTTAAACTTTGGTGGATGGGCAACTATCGCAAACGCTGTTAGTACTTCTTCTACAGAATCTCGTCGTCGTAAAAGAACAGTTGGTTTGTTTTCAAACGTTGGTTTAACTTACCAAGACATGCTTTTCTTAAATGCTACTATTCGTCGTGATGTTGTATCATCAATGCCACGTGGAAATAGAACATTTACTTACCCATCTGTTTCATTAGGATTTGTATTTACTGAATTAGAGGCTTTCAAAGATAATTCGATTTTAAGCTTTGGTAAAGTTCGTGGATCTTACGCAGAAGTAGGACAAGCTGGGGACTATAGAGATAATTACTTTACTTCTCCTAGTTATGGAGGAGGATTCTGGGCTAATGCACCTGTATTATACCCTGTTGGAGGAGCAATGTCTTACATTGCAAGTTCAGGAGTTTATGACCCTAACTTAAAACCACAAAACACGAAGAGTTTCGAATTTGGTGGAGATTTTAGATTTTTCCAAAACCGTTTTGGAGTAGATTATACTTACTCTAGACAAGATGTTAAAGATCAGATATTCGCTGTTCCATTAGCTGGATCAACTGGAGCTTCTTCTTTAATTACAAACGGAGGAAAAATTCATACAACTGCTCATGAAATTACTGCTTTTGCTAACATCGTTAGTAATTCAGATTGGAACTGGACAGTAAACCTTAACTTCTCAAAAGTAGATTCTTTTGTTGATGAGTTAAAAGAAGGTGTTTCTAGTATTATGTTAGGAGGATTCGTTACTCCTCAAATTAGAGCTAATGCTGGTGATAGATTCCCTGTAATTTACGGTGTTGGATTTAGTAGAGACCCTAATGGAAACATTATTGTAGATAAGAATGGTATTCCAATTACTGGAGAAACACAAGCGTTAGGAGAAGTTTCACCTAACTTTATCTTAGGTGGATCAACTAGTCTTTCTTACAAAAAATGGAACTTAAGCGCTACTTTAGAGTGGAAAAATGGTGGAAAAATGTATTCTGGTTCTAATATGGGTATGGATCTATATGGTACTAGCTTCAATACATTAGACCGTGAGACTGGTTTCATCTTTGAAGGAGTTCAACAATTAGCAGATGGTACATTTGTTAAGAATGAGGTTGTAATTGATGGAAGTACAAGACAAGCTTATGAGTCTTCTATGAATAATATTAAGGAAAACTTCGTTTACGATGCAAGTTTCTTAAAAATTAGAGATTTAAGCTTAGGTTATACTTTTGATAATTTACTACAAGAAAAAGTAGATGTTAGATTATCAGCTTTTGCACGTAACTTATTATTATGGTCGAAAATGCCAAACTTAGACCCTGAGGCAACTCAAGGAAACAACAATATGGCTGGAGGATTTGAGCACTACTCAATTCCACAAGCTAAGAGTTTTGGATTTTCTGTTAATGTTACATTTTAAATCGTAGGAAAATGAGAAGAATTAAATATTTAGTTTTAACTATAATAGCAGCATCATTCGCTCTACAGTCTTGTTCTGAAGACAAGATGGATGATATAAATAAAGATCAGAATAACCCTAGCGATGTTGAAAGTAAATATATCGTTACGGATATGATGGTTAAGTCTGCATTTACAATTACTGGTTCAGATTTAGCTTTCTATACTTCTGTTTATACAGAATTATTAGGAGGTGGACATAACCAGATGTTTAATGCACAGGTAAGAAGAGGGGAGCCAATTCTTGCTTCTACTTATAATAACTCTTGGAACTCTATTTACAGTACTTTACGTAACTTAAATATCATTATCGAGAAATGTTCTCCAGGTGGTAAAGAGGAAGGTAACTTACACGTACTTGGAATGGCTCAGGTTTTAAAAGCATACAACACTGCTATTTTAACTGACCTTTTCGGAGATGTTCCTTATTCTAAAGCTTTCAATATTTCTAATTCAATTGCGGAGTTAGATAAGCAAGAGGATATCTATAAAGAAATCTTTGCTTTATTAGATGCTGGTATTGAGAACTTAGAATCTACATCTACTTTCCCTAGTATTGGAGCTCAAGATGTAATCTATGGAGGTAATGCTAGTTCATGGGCTAAAACGGCTTATGGATTAAAGGCACGTTATAAAATGCGTTTATCTAAAGTTCAGCCTAATTATCAAGAAGTAATTGATTTAGTTGCTAAGTCATTCACAAGTTCAGCTTCTGAATTTGTAATGCAACAAGCAAAAGTTCCTTATCCTTTCTTTACTTTCGCAGGAGATAGAAACGCGCTTTTCAGTTCTCAGACTTATTACAATGTAATGAAAGATAATGATCCAAACGATCCACGTTTGAAGACTTACTTTGTACCAAAAATGATTCCAGATCCAGTAACTAAGGACCCTGTTCCAACATTAGTATTAATGGATCCAGCGGATAAAAATTTAACGGAGAGTCAAACTGTTTATTCTCCATCAGGAGTTTCTAATAACGCAGACCCAGCGAATAAATCTAATGCAATTTACCTTTTAAGTATGCATGAACTTAAGTTCTTAGAGGCTGAAGCGTACGCACGTTTAGGTAATTCTGCTAAAGCTATTGAAGCTTTAGAGGCTGGTATTGAATTAGGTTTAAACAAAAGACAAGCTTTAACTAACCCAGACTATGAGTATCCTTCTCAAAAAGGTTTAAGCGGTGCTGCTTTAATCAAAAAGATTGCTCAAGCTAAGTACATCAGTTTCTTTGAAGTGGAGGCTGTTGAAGCTTTTAACGATATTCGTCGTTGGAAAGCAATGGGTGAGGAGTTAATTCCTTTACGTTTTCACGATCCAAAACTATTCCCTCTTAGGTTAGCTTATGGACAAAGTGATGTAGTTAGTAATAAGTTTGTACAAGAAGCTTATGGTGACGGACGTTACGTTTATACAGAAAATGTATGGTGGGCTGGAGGAACTAGATAGTACTTCACCACTAAAATAAATAATAGAATAGGGCTTTACCTTTTGGTAAAGCCCTATTTTTTTATATTCACTTTTATATACTATGTTGTTTTTATTGTATACTCGGCATATTCTATAGGCTAGTATTATTTTAATTCAAAAATAGATTTAACTTTGTCAAAACTATTTTTTGTATGCATAAGTATCTTACCATAATTGTGTTGCTGTTTTTCTTTGGGGCTACAGCACAACAAGGTATGGATTTTAACACGTTGAATTACGATTCAAATCAACCGCAAGATCCAAAAGAAAAAGAATTTAAAAGTCTTCGTAATACTAAGAAAACGGATTCTATCGCCTCTATTAAAGATTACAAGATAATTTCCATAAATAATGATACCATTGCTGTAGATACGGCACTTAGTATAAAAAAGTACTATACCTATAATTACCTTCGTAAGGATAATTTCGGATTGCTTGCCTTTTCCAATGTAGGGCAAACCTATAATACATTAAAATTTGATACTAATGCAAAAGAGTTGTTTCCTGATTTTGGATTTCGTGCTCAGCAATTTGCTTACTTACAAATAGAAGATATAAAGTATTATTCTGTTCCAACTCCATATACCGATTTATACTATAAGTCTGTGATGAAGCAAGGGCAAAATTTAGATGCTTTTATCACTATGAATACTAGTGAAAATTTCAATTTTTCTATAGGTTATAAAGGACTTCGTTCTGTGGGGAGATATATCAATGAACTTAGTTCTAATGGTAATTTCCGTTTTGGAGCTAGTTATCAGTCTCCGAATAAAAGGTATTTGTTACGTACCCACTTTACCATGCAAGACTTTTCTAATGGGCAAAATGGGGGAATACGTGACTTAAATTTATTCGAGTCTAGTGAAAAGCCTTATAATAAGAGAGAGAGGTTAAATGTTTACTTCAGGGATGTTGAAACTGTTTTAAAAGGTAAACGAGTTTTCTTAAATCATCAATACCAATTAAACAAGTCTTTTTCAAATGGATTACTCTTAACCCATGAGTTTGTATATGAAGATAAGTTTTTTGAATTTAAGCAAACCGATATCAATAATATATACGATGATACTTTTCGTTTTGGGGATGCTTTTACTTCTTCTATAAATAATAAAACAAGGTATAATAAGTTTTTTAATAAAGTTGGAGTTGCTTTTGATTCAAGTGAATTTGGGCGCTTTGAGGCCTTTGTTGATTTTCATCATCATCGCTATCACTACCAAAGTATTGCTTACATACAAGGGGAGCGTATACCAGATCAGTTAACTAAGGATATAACTTTATTTGGAGGTAAATATTCTTATAAAAAAGATCGCTTAAATGCTTCTGCATTATTGAGTGCTTCTGCAGGTAAGGATAATTCTAGAAATATTATTATTTCTGCTGACTACAATATAAAGGACCAATGGAAAGTAGGAGGGTCTTTTAGTAATGTTTCCCGTTTAGGAGATCTTAGCTATTATCTATTTCAAAGTGATTATGTAAGTTACAATTGGAACAATAATTTTAAAAACGAGAAGATTAATCAGTTTGACTTTTATTTAGATACACCTTATTTTAACTTAACTGGGGTATATGCTAATATGCAGGATAAGTTATATTTCTCTAATGATAATCCTGTGTATAATGAATTTGGTATTCCAAATCAGATTATAACTACTCCTAAGCAATATGGAAAGTCGATCGACTATCTTTCTTTACAAATTTCTAAGGATATTCGATTTGGAAAATGGGGATTAGATAATACCATTTTATACCAACATGTTAAACAAGAAGACAACATTGTTAATGTACCTGCTTTCTTAACTAGAAATACCCTTTATTACTCAGATGCATTTTTTGATAAAGCCTTAAAGTTCCAAACTGGGATTAGTTTTAAATACTTTTCGAAGTATTATGGTAATGATTTTAATCCTTTATTGGGTTCGTTTTTTGTACAAGACAGAGTGCAGATTGGGGACTATCCAGTATTTGATTTTTTCATCGATATGAAAATACGTACAGCTAAGATATTCTTGATTTTAGAGCACTTTAATGCAAGTATGACAGGATATAATTACTATAGTGCTCCAAACTATCCTTATCGTGATTTTGCTTTGCGATTTGGAATCACTTGGAACTTCTTTACATAATAAATAAAAAGCCACTTTTAAAAGTGGCTTTTTTTATTGACCGAAAAGAGTAGCAGAAGTACACCAGTAGCTCTGACTATTTCCCTGAGGTGCTCCCATTGGGATTTGAAGTGTGATACGGTGCTTTCCAGCAGTTAGATCACCAATAGGTATCCAAATTGGATTTGTAACTGTACCAGGACACCAATTGGATCTACTTAGGTCAGAGGAAGAAAGTCCATTGGTGAAATTTCCAGAGGCAGGATTAAAATCTCTGTAAGATCCGCAATCTTGTCTCCAAGGATAATAGCTGATAAGGTTACTATCATCTAAGCTTATTTTATTAAGTTTTGGATTAAACTCATCTCCACCTGACCAGCCTCCGTGACCTGTGGTGGTATAGCGTAATTGTGCATTTTCAAGAGGATGCTCTAGCTCAAATTCTACAACAAGTCCTTTCTCGTCCGAAAACATTATAGGGTAGGCCTGACCTGCCATCTCAAAGATATTAGTGGTGTTGAATAATGGTAGTATTACTTGGCTTTGCTCTACAGTAGATAAACTTGGATGTATATCGATTTGGGCATTAATCTTATGTCCTCCTTTATCGTAATTACCAATGTAGACTCCTATGTAGTGAGTTTGTTCCGATAGAATTGGAGTGAATTCTGAAATTTCTTGCATAAACAAGGACTCATCTTGCCAATTTTTTTCCAGAAAATTAATGTGATTATATTGTTTAATTCCAAATGAGGTGAAAAATCGCATTAATTCTATTGCAGGATTATAAGTAGGAGTAGCTACCATTCCTTGGTAATTTTTCCCTTGGTGATCTGTGTATGTAGGTAGGTTTGAAACTCCTTGCTCTAGTGCTTTTAGTATATCCATTTCTTTGTCAGTAGGCAGGATAAAAACACTTCCTGTTCTATCGTATGCATCTCCATTAGAGTGTTGGGTAAGTTTTAGAAATACGTTGCTATTTGGTTGTATTTTTGGAAATTTTATTTTCTTAACCACTACTGTTCCATTTGCTACTTTGTAAACTCCAGGGATTGTATCTGTTGAATTAGGGTCAAAGTTAATTGTAGTATCAGAAAATAATTCAATGCTTTGAAAGCGGCTACTATAAAGAACTTTGTCATATTGCGCTTTACTTAAACTAGGGGTTTTATTCCATTGTGAAGGTGTGTTTATAGTGTTTTTTTTGATTTTCTCTATTTTGGTCGCGATTGTCTTTTGTGTATTGTTTCTATCTAATTCTAAAACAAGTCCTAGATCAGCACCAATTAAAGTAGGACCACCATATAGATCTTTGTCCTTTGTATACCAAATTGTATAAGTGTTGGAATTGATTATAATTGTTGCTTTATGGCATAGATATCCTAATATTTCTTTGGTATCCTTCTCTAACTTATAAGAAGTATATCTTTGGGTATTTATTGTTTTTATGCTTTTATCTTGGCTTAAATACGCAAGAGAATATAAAGAGTCTTGATTTGTTTGAAAATAAAACTGTTCATAAGGGTAATTTAATTCCTGACCCATGGCTTGTTTCTTAGTCAAAATAAGGAAATCCAGTGGAGTTGTTCTTAATAAAACAGGGTTGTCTTGGTTAGAAAGCTGTTCATTGTTGTAGATAGAGTAGGATACTTCTAGTCCCTGAGAGTAGATAGGCTGAATGGTTAATGTCACTATGGACAGGATGTAGAATAAATAAGATTTCATTGTTTTTTTGGTTAAGGTTTATATAGGTTTTATTTATATTCTGTAAGGATATGAAAATAATATCGTAATTTTGAAATTACTTAATTTTTTGTTCATGATAAATAATCTGAGGTATTTTTTAGAAAAATATGGCTTTAGGGTTTCCTCTAGAATAGGGGAGAGGATTGGAATTAAAGCGGCAAGAATTCGTCTTTTTTTTATTTATCTTTCTTTTTTTACTTTAGGGTTGGCTTTTGCTTTTTACCTAACTCTAGCCTTCTTAGCTAAGATCAAGGACCTAATTTATACTAAGCGCTCTTCTGTGTTTGATTTATAGTATACAAGGAAGGTAATATAGATTTTATACCCTTTTATATTATTTTTATACTGCTTTTATTTTGTGAGTTTATTGTCTAAAAAAGAAGACTATCTATATTTTTATATGGGATGTTGTGTTTTTAGGACTTTTATATTAATATATTTAGTTTATATTTGATTTTAGGAATTAAAATATAGTACTATGAATTTTGAATATAACGAAACACAAGCTATGATTGCTCAATCCATTAGAGATTTTGCAGAGCAACATATACGTCCTTTTATTATGGAATGGGATGAGGACCAAACTTTTCCAATCGATTTATTCAAGAAACTTGGGCAGATGGGGTATATGGGAGTTTTAGTGCCTGAAAAATATGGAGGATCAGAACTAGGTTACCATGAATATATAACTATTGTAGAGGAGATTTCTAAAGTAGACTCTTCTATCGGTCTTTCTGTTGCAGCGCACAACTCTTTATGTACAAATCACTTATTAGAGTTTGGTAACGAAGAGCAAAAAAGTAAATGGTTGCCAAAATTGGCTACGGCTGAATTTATTGGAGCTTGGGGATTAACCGAACACAATACAGGTTCAGATGCTGGTGGTATGAGTACTACTGCAGTTAAAGATGGGGATGATTGGATTTTAAATGGAGCTAAGAATTTTATAACTCACGCCATTTCTGGAGATATTGCTGTTGTAATTGTACGCACAGGTGAAAAGGGAGATTCTCGTGGAATGACAGCTTTTGTTGTAGAGAAAGGTACTCCTGGTTTTTCAAGTGGAAAGAAAGAGAATAAATTAGGAATGCGCGCTTCTGAAACTGCTGAATTAATTTTCGATAATTGCCGTGTTCCAGATGCTAATCGCTTAGGTGAAGTAGGAGAAGGATTTATTCAGGCTATGAAAGTTTTAGATGGTGGTAGAATCTCTATTGGAGCACTATCTTTAGGAATTGCTAAGGGAGCTTATGAAGCTGCTTTAAAATATTCTAAAGAGAGAGTTCAATTTGGTAAGCCAATTTGTGATTTTCAAGCTATTGGTTTTAAATTAGCTGATATGGCTACAGAGATTGAAGCATCTGAGCTTCTATTGCATAAAGCAGCTTTTTTAAAGAACAACCATAAACCAGTTACTAAATTAGGCGCAATGGCAAAGATGTATGCATCGGAAGTTTGTGTGAAAGTAGCTAATGAGGCAGTTCAGATTCATGGAGGTTATGGTTATACAAAAGATTTCCCAGTGGAGAAGTTTTACCGTGACTCTAAATTATGTACAATTGGAGAAGGTACTACAGAAATTCAGAAAGTGGTTATTTCTAGAAATATATTGAAAGAATAAAAAAAAATGGAGCTACTCAATGAGTGCTCCATTTTTTTATGTTGTTTATATTGGTAGGTATTATTCTTTTTTCTCAGAGTACTTTGTTACCATTAAACTTAATGCTCCATCACCTGCTATATTACAAGCTGTCCCAAAACTATCTTGTAATGCAAAAATGGTTAATGTTAATGCAATTCCAGCGTCATCAAAACCAAGAACCGATGCAATAATACCTAATGATGCCATAACTGTACCTCCAGGTACACCTGGTGCTCCAATTGCGAAAATTCCTAAAAGAATTATAAAGACAATCATAGTTGCTAAAGTTGGTAATGTACCATAAAGTACTAAAGAAACTGTCATTACAAAGAAAACTTCTGTTAGTACAGATCCACAAAGATGGATGTTAGAGAAGAACGGAATTGTAAAGTTTGTAACTTCTGGTTTTAAAACTTTGCTTTTATGTGCTGATTGTAATGCTACACCTAATGAAGCTGCTGAGGACATTGTTCCTACTGCAGTAAGATATGCAGATGGATAATGGCGAATTACCTCCCAAGGGTTTTTCTTAGAATATATACCGGCCATTGTATATAAAAATGCTAACCATACGAAGTGTGCTGCAATTACAATAAGGATTACTGTTAAGAATACTGGTAATTGAGATTGTATAGAACCCTCATAACTTAGTAGTGCAAAGTTTGCCATAATATAAATAGGCAGAATTGGTACAAGTACGCGGTTTACTAAAAGTAGTACGATATCTTTGAATTGATCAAAAATTCTTTCTAGTTCTTTAGACTGTATCCAAAGGATACCTACTCCTATCATTAAAGCTAGGGTCAAAGCAGTCATTACACCAAATACAGGTGGAATGTCTAATTTGAATAACATCTTAGGTAACTCTTTTAAGGAATGTACATTATTTTCAATTTCTAAATTAGGTAATATAGAATAACCTAGGAAAGAAGAGAAGAGTCCTGCTCCAACACTTGATAAGTATGCAATTGCAATAGAAAAGCCAATGATTTTAGTGGAACCTCTATCTAATTTTGTAATCGAGGATACTACAAAACCTAAAATGATTAGTGGTACTAAAAATAAAATAATTTGTCCTAATACATGTCGTATAGATAAAGTAACTTGAAGAGCAATGTCTCCTAACAGAGGCCCTATTATTAATCCAATTACTACACCTAGTAAAAGACGGACAATTGTGTTGTTGAATATTTTTAACATTTGATGAGTGTTTATTTATTTTAAAGATAATTAAAATTTCCACCAAAATTAAGGTTATTTATTTTTTGTATCCTTGTCAAAGTAGGTAAATACCACAAATATGGTATAGCCTTGTTTTTGGCTTATTTGTAAGTTAGGTCATTTAATAGAGGATAAATTTCAGTAAGCTATAGATGCTCAGAAGCTTAGTGTTTTCTTGGCTTTAGTCTGCTATTTCTTATTTATTTTTAAAAAAAATATATATTTTTTCTTGTAGAGTGTAGAAAATGTACTACTTTTGCACCAACAAATGAGAGGAGGTGTATGAAAACATGTTAATCATTCCAATTAAAGACGGAGAAAATATCGATAGAGCACTTAAGCGCTACAAAAGAAAATTTGACAGAACAGGAACTTTACGTCAGTTAAGATCTCGTCAATACTTCTCGAAACCTTCTGTACTTAAAAGAGACAAAATGCAAAAAGCTGAATACATTCAGCATTTAAGAGATGCTGTAGAATTCTAAGCAATCTTTTAAAAAATAAATTAACCGTTGTAATAAAGTAGTAACTTTGTTGCAACGGTTTTTTTTATGGAAAAAAATATTGCAAAATTTTTAGATTTTATTGCTAAAGAGAAAGGGTATTCTGCTCTTACATTAAAAGCCTATGGGGATGACTTAAGCGCTTTTGATACTTTTAGTACTACCTTGGGTTTTTCTTTGGTAGAGGTGAATTATGATATTGTTCGCGCGTGGATAGTTTCTTTATCGGAACAAGGGTTCGCTAATCGTTCCATTAATAGGAAAATTAGTACTCTGCGTAGTTTTTATAAATTTATGCAGCAAGTTGGGCAGGTCAGGGTTCATCCTTTGCAATTGCATCGATCTTTAAAGGTGGAAAAGAAATTGCATTTGCCTTTTTCGCAAAATGAAATAGATAAAGTTCGTTCAAGCCTAATGGAGAATTCGGATTTAGAATCTCAAAGGGATTTATTAGTTATCGATTTACTTTATATGTTGGGGTTGCGTAGAGCTGAACTTGTAGCTTTGAGGGTGGAAGATTTTGATTTTTACTCTAAGCAAGTAAAAATTCACGGTAAAGGTGATAAAGTGCGTTATTTGCCTGTTTTGCCAGAACTCTGTCAAAGTATTTTCTCTTACTTGGAAATGGTAAGCGAATTATGGGGAGTTTCCAAGACCAAGGGATGGCTTTTATATAGGGATAGCACAAATAAAGTGAATGAAATGTTTGTTTATCGGTTAATAAATCGCTATTTTAGTGTTGTTACTACAAAGGAGAAGAAGAGTCCTCATGTGCTAAGGCATTCTTTCGCATCTCATTTAATAGAAGGGGGTGCGGATATTAATTCAGTAAAAGAATTAATGGGACATGAGAGTCTTTCTACCACACAGATTTATACTCAGGTTAATTTGAAGGAATTAAAGAGGGTTTATCAAAGTGCACATCCTAGAGTAGATAAAGAAGATAATTAACCATTAAATTTATTATTTATGAAAGTAAACATTCAGGCTACAAATTTTAATGTTGACCGTAAATTGGTTGATTTTATAAACGAGCGTTTAGGGAAAGTTGCTAAGTTTTATGACAAAGTTATTGCAATTGAAGTTTTTTTAAAGCTTGAAAATAATAATGAAAAGGAGAATAAAACGGCTGAAATTAAGATGCTGGTTCCAGGAGATGAGCTAGTGGTTAAGAAGACGAGTAAGTCTTTTGAAGAAAGTTCAGATCTAGGTGCAGACGCTATAGAACGTTTGTTGATGAAATATAAAGAGAAAAGTAAAGCATATTAATTGAAAAAAATAGTGAAATTGTTTTTTTTAATCAATAAAATATATACATTTGCAGTCCGTTAGAAATAGCGGACTTTTTCTATTGAGTAAAAAATGCCGGTGTAGCTCAGTTGGCTAGAGCAGCTGATTTGTAATCAGCAGGTCGTGGGTTCGAGTCCCTCCATCGGCTCAAAGTAGAAATAAATTAAAGATATTGGGGAGATACTCAAGCGGCCAACGAGGACGGACTGTAAATCCGTTGGGTAACCTTCGCAGGTTCGAATCCTGCTCTCCCCACTACTAAATATAAGGAGAATAGAATAAGCCGGTGTAGCTCAGGGGTAGAGTGCTTCCTTGGTAAGGAAGAGGTCACGGGTTCAAATCCCGTCATTGGCTCAGGTTTTTTTATTATATTTGAACACTAATTATATAACTAAGATTAAATTATTAAATCATGGCAAAGGAAACTTTTGATCGTTCAAAGCCGCACTTAAACATCGGTACTATTGGACACGTGGATCACGGAAAAACAACTACTACTGCAGCAATTTCTAAAGTATTGTCAGATGCTGGATTTTCAGAAGCTAGATCTTTCGATCAAATTGATAACGCTCCAGAAGAAAAAGAACGTGGAATTACAATTAACACTTCTCACGTAGAATATGCTACAGCTAACCGTCACTACGCTCACGTTGACTGTCCAGGTCACGCGGATTACGTTAAGAACATGGTTACTGGAGCTGCACAAATGGATGGTGCTATTCTTGTTGTTGCTGCAACAGATGGTCCAATGCCACAAACTCGTGAGCACATCTTATTAGGTCGCCAAGTAGGTATTCCTAGAATTGTTGTTTTCATGAACAAAGTTGACTTAGTAGACGATGCTGAGTTATTAGAACTTGTTGAAATGGAAATTAGAGATTTATTATCTTTCTACCAATATGATGGAGATAATGGTCCAGTAGTTCAAGGTTCTGCTTTAGGAGCTTTAAACGGTGAGCAACAATGGGTTGACAAATTATTGGAATTAATGGAAGCTGTTGATAACTGGATCGAAGAGCCAGTACGTGATACAGAAAAACCATTCTTAATGCCAGTAGAAGACGTATTTACAATTACAGGACGTGGAACTGTTGCTACAGGACGTATCGAAACTGGAATTGCTAACACTGGAGATGCTGTTGAAATCATCGGTATGGGAGCTGACAAATTAACTTCTACAATTACAGGAGTTGAGATGTTCCGTAAGATCCTTGATAGAGGTGAAGCTGGAGATAACGTTGGTTTATTATTAAGAGGTATTGACAAAACTGATATCCGTCGTGGAATGGTTATCGTTAAGCCAGGATCTGTTAAGCCACACGCTAAATTCAAAGCAGAGGTTTATATCCTTAAAAAAGAAGAAGGTGGACGTCACACTCCATTCCATAACAACTACCGTCCTCAGTTCTACGTACGTACAACTGACGTAACTGGAACTATCCAATTACCAGAAGGAGTAGAAATGGTTATGCCTGGAGATAACTTAACTATCACTGTTGAGTTATTAAACCCAATCGCTTTATCAGTAGGTTTACGTTTTGCTATCCGTGAAGGAGGTAGAACAGTAGGTGCTGGTCAGGTAACTGAAATTTTAGACTAATTTATTAGTATAAATAAAACCTTAAAGTCAGCGATTTATCGCTGACTTTAAACAAACGGGTGTAGTTCAAGGGTAGAATAGCGGTCTCCAAAACCGTTGATGGGGGTTCGAATCCCTCCACCCGTGCAAATAAGATATCATATGGCAAAGATTTTTAATTATATATCGGAGTCGTTTACGGAATTAAAAACTAACATGACATGGTCTCCATGGGCTGAAGTGCAGCGTAAAACGATTATTGTGGCAGTGTTTGCAATAGTGTTTTCATTAGCAACTTGGGGTGTGGACTCTTTGTTTGGAGAGTTTTTAGGTGTGTTCTATAAATGGGCTAAAGCATAAAGAAAATATATTATGGCTGATACAAGCGTGAAAAAATGGTATGTAGTTCGTGCAGTTAGTGGACAAGAAAACAAAGTGAAGAATTATATCGAATCTGAGATTTCTAGACTAGGACTTTCTGACTACTTATCGCAGGTTTTAGTACCTACAGAAAAGTTCGTTACTCATGATAAGAACGGAAAAAAGAAAACTACAGAGCGTGTTTATTTTCCTGGTTATGTGATGATCGAAGCAAATCTTACAGGTGAAGTTCCTCACGCAATTAAATCAATTACTGGTGTAATTGGTTTCTTAGGGGAAACAAGAGGTGGTGAGCCTGTGCCTTTGAGAGAAGCTGAAGTTAATCGTATGCTAGGACGAGTAGACGAATTGTCTGTGAAGATAGACACTGGAGTTATTCCTTATGAAGTTGGTGAGAGTGTTAAGGTTATTGACGGACCATTTAATGGTTTCGATGGAGTAGTGGAAAACATCAACGAAGAAAAGCGCAAGCTTGAAGTAATGGTGAAAATTTTCGGAAGAAAGACACCTTTAGAATTGAATTTTACTCAAGTAGAAAAATTATAATGTTACATACATACGCATCTTGCTTCCAATTGAGATGTGCTAAATTTTTAAGAAATGGCAAAAGAAATTAGTAAAGTAGTTAAACTACAAGTTAAGGGAGGTGCTGCGAATCCTTCGCCACCGGTTGGACCTGCTTTGGGGGCTGCTGGAGTTAACATCATGGAGTTCTGTAAGCAATTTAATGCTAGAACACAAGATAAAGCCGGCAAAATTTTACCAGTACAAATTACTGTGTATAAAGACAAATCTTTTGAATTTGTTGTTAAAACGCCACCTGCTGCTGTTCAATTATTAGAGGCTGCGAAAGTGAAATCTGGATCTGGAGAGCCTAACAGAAAAAAAGTTGCTAGCGTAACTTGGGATCAAGTACGTGCAATTGCAGAAGATAAAATGCCTGATTTAAATGCATTTACTGTTGAAGCAGCTATGACTATGGTAGCTGGTACTGCAAGAAGTATGGGTATATCAGTAACAGGAACAGCTCCTTTTTAATTGTAAAAGACAGAAGAAATGGCAAAATTGACAAAAAAGCAAAAAGAAGCAGCTGCTAAGATTGAGAAAAACAGATTGTATTCTTTAACTGATGCTTCTGCATTAATTAAAGATGTTGCAACTGCAAAATTTGATGAATCTGTAGATATCGCTGTGCGTTTAGGAGTAGATCCTCGTAAAGCTAACCAAATGGTTCGTGGTGTTGTAACTTTACCTCACGGTACTGGAAAAGACGTTAGAGTTTTAGCATTAGTTACTCCAGATAAGGAAGCTGAAGCTAAAGAAGCTGGAGCTGACTATGTTGGATTAGATGAGTACTTACAGAAGATTAAAGACGGTTGGACAGATGTTGATGTTATCATCACTATGCCTGCTGTTATGGGTAAATTAGGTCCTTTAGGAAGAATTTTAGGTCCAAGAGGTTTAATGCCTAACCCTAAAACTGGTACAGTTACTATGGACGTAGCGAAAGCTGTTCAAGAAGTAAAAGCTGGTAAAATCGATTTTAAAGTTGATAAAACTGGAATTGTTCATGCGGGTATCGGAAAAGTATCTTTTGATGCTGAGAAAATCGCTGAGAACGCGTCTGAATTAATTCAAACATTATTAAAATTAAAACCAACTGCAGCTAAAGGTACTTATATCAAGTCTATTCATATATCTAGTACAATGAGCCCAGCTATTGCTTTAGATCCTAAAGCGGTATAATTGGTAAATAAAAATTATAAGTATGACTAGAGAACAAAAAGCAGTTGCGATAGAGGACTTAAAAGCTAAGTTAGCTGATAATAATGTTATCTACATCGCTGATATTTCGGGATTAAATGCAGAAGTAACTTCTAACTTAAGAAAAGCTTGTTATAAAGCAGGTGTTTCTTTAGAAGTAGTTAAAAATACATTGCTTGTAAAAGCTATGGAAGCTTCTGATAGAAACTACGAGGAGTTACCATCTACTTTAAAAGGAAACAGTGCTATTATGTTTGCTGAGACAGCTAATGCTCCAGCAAAAATTATCAAGGAATTCAGCAAGAAAGCTGAGAAGCCATCTGTTAAAGGAGCTTTCATCATGGATGAAGTTTACACAGGTGAGAACTTACTTGATACATTAGTAAGCATCAAATCTAAAGAAGAGGTTATTGGAGAAATCATTGGATTACTTCAGTCTCCAGCTCAAAGAGTTATTTCAGCTCTTAAAAACCAATTTAAAGACGAAGAGTAGTAGATACTTCTCCTTGGATTTAAATGTTCAGAATGAACGCACATTAATAAAACATATTTTTTTTACAAATCATTAAAAGATAGAAAAATGGCAGATTTGAAACAATTCGCAGAACAATTAGTTAACTTAACAGTAAAAGAAGTTAACGAATTAGCAACTATATTAAAAGACGAATACGGAATCGAACCAGCTGCTGCTGCTGTAGTAGTTGCAGGTGGAGCTGACGGTGCAGGAGCTGAAGAGCAAACTGAATTCACTGTAGTATTAAAAGAAGCTGGAGCTTCTAAATTAGCTGTAGTTAAAGCTGTTAAAGAATTAACAGGTTTAGGATTAAAAGAAGCTAAAGATATCGTAGATTCAGTACCTGCTAACATCAAAGAAGCAATTTCTAAAGATGAGGCTGAAGGTCTTAAGAAAGCATTAGAAGAAGCTGGAGCTGTAGTAGAGCTTAAATAAGCATTCTTTCTAAAATATACTCGGTTTAGGTCTTGGGAGCACATCCAAAGGCCTAAACCATTTTGCGTATAATTCTGTTTGTACGTAAAATTCTATTCAAATTCTAATCAAAATTTTTTGTCCATTGATGATTACAAATCAGACTGAAAGATTAAATTTTGCTTCTACGAAGAACATTCCTGCATATCCAGATTTTCTAGATATCCAGGTTAAGTCTTTTAAGGATTTCTTTCAATTAGAAACGAAGTCCGATGAGAGAGGCAAGGAAGGTTTGTACAATACCTTCATGGAGAACTTCCCGATTACTGATACAAGAAACCAGTTCGTGTTGGAGTTCCTTGATTACTTTGTTGACCCTCCGCGTTATTCTATTGAAGAATGTATCGATAGAGGACTTACTTATAGCGTTCCGCTTAAGGCTCGCTTGAAGCTTTACTGTACTGACCCTGAACACGAAGATTTTGAAACAATCGTTCAAGATGTTTATTTAGGAACAATACCGTACATGACTCCAAGTGGTACTTTCGTAATCAATGGTGCTGAGAGAGTTGTGGTTTCACAATTACACCGTTCACCTGGTGTTTTCTTTGGTCAATCATTTCACGCAAATGGTACAAAGTTATATTCAGCAAGAGTTATCCCATTTAAGGGTTCTTGGATTGAGTTTGCTACCGATATTAATAGCGTTATGTACGCTTATATCGATAGAAAGAAAAAATTACCTGTTACAACCTTATTCCGTGCAATTGGATTTGAGAGAGACAAGGATATCCTAGAGATTTTCGATCTTGCAGAAGAGGTAAAAGTATCAAAAACAGGTTTAAAAAAATATATAGGACGAAGACTTGCTGCACGTGTATTAAACACTTGGCACGAGGACTTCGTTGATGAGGATACTGGAGAAGTTGTTTCAATTGAAAGAAATGAGATTATCTTAGACCGTGATACAGTCCTAGATAAAGATAATGTCGAAGAAATCATTGAGGCTAACGTTAAAACTATCCTTTTACATAAAGACGATAATAATCAGGCAGATTATGCCATCATACATAATACCTTGCAAAAGGACCCTACTAACTCCGAAAAGGAAGCAGTAGAGCACATTTACCGTCAATTGCGTAATGCAGAACCGCCTGATGAGGAAACTGCACGTGGTATTATCGATAAATTATTCTTCTCTGATCAGCGTTACAATCTAGGTGAAGTTGGTCGTTACAGAATGAATAAGAAACTTAATCTTGATACCCCTATTGACAAACAAGTTTTAACAAAAGAAGATATTATCACTATTGTTAAATACTTGATTGAATTAATTAACTCTAAAGCAGAGATTGATGATATTGACCACTTATCTAACCGTCGTGTTAGAACTGTTGGTGAACAACTTTCAGCTCAGTTTGGAGTAGGTTTAGCTCGTATGGCTAGAACAATTCGTGAGCGTATGAACGTACGTGATAATGAGGTGTTCACGCCTATAGATTTAATTAATGCTAAGACATTGTCTTCTGTTATTAATTCTTTCTTTGGAACTAACCAGTTATCTCAATTTATGGATCAAACCAATCCATTAGCTGAGATTACGCACAAACGTCGTTTATCGGCTCTAGGACCTGGAGGTTTATCTAGAGAAAGAGCAGGTTTCGAGGTACGTGACGTTCACTATACTCACTACGGGCGTTTATGTCCTATTGAGACACCAGAGGGTCCGAACATTGGATTAATTTCTTCTTTAGCTGTATATGCTAAAGTTAACAATATGGGATTCATCGAAACTCCATACCGCAAGGTTAACGAAGGAGTAGTAGATATCACTGGAGAACCTGTGTATTTAAGTGCAGAGGAAGAGGAAGGAATGTTAATCGCTCAAGCGAACGTTCCACAAGATGACAATGGAAAAATTACTGAAGAGCGTGTTGTTGTTAAAGAAGAGGGGGATTTCCCGGTTGTAGAACCAAAAGATCTTCACTTTACAGACGTAGCACCAAATCAGATTGCTTCTATTTCGGCTTCTTTAATTCCTTTCTTAGAGCATGATGATGCCAACCGTGCTTTGATGGGATCAAACATGATGCGTCAAGCTGTACCTTTATTACGTCCAGAGTCACCAATTGTTGGAACTGGATTAGAAAGACAAGTTGCTTCTGATTCTAGAGTGTTAATAAACGCTGAAGGAAATGGAACGGTTGAATACGTAGATGCACAGAAGATTATTATTAAGTATGATCGTACGGATGAAGAGCGTTTAATTAGCTTTGATACGGACGAAAAGACATATAATCTAATTAAGTTTAGAAAAACCAACCAAAGTACAAGTATCAACCTTAAGCCTATCGTAAGAAGAGGTGACAGAGTTGAAAAAGGACAAGTACTTTGTGATGGATATGCTACACAAGACGGAGAATTAGCTCTTGGACGTAACTTACAAGTGGCATTTATGCCATGGAAAGGTTACAACTTCGAGGATGCTATTGTAATTTCTGAAAAAGTAGTAAGAGAGGATATCTTTACATCTATTCACATTGATGATTATACTTTAGAAGTTAGAGATACTAAATTAGGTAATGAAGAGTTAACAAACGATATTCCTAACGTTAGTGAAGAAGCTACTAAAGATCTTGATGAGAACGGTATGATCCGTATCGGTGCTGAAGTAAAACCTGGTGATATTTTAATTGGTAAGATTACTCCAAAAGGAGAGTCGGATCCAACACCAGAAGAAAAATTACTTCGTGCTATTTTCGGTGATAAAGCTGGAGATGTTAAGGATGCTTCATTAAAAGCGTCTCCTTCATTAAGAGGAGTTGTTTTAGATAAAAAACTATTTGCTCGTGCAGTAAAAGATAAACGTAAGCGTTCAAAAGATAAAGACGAATTGGCTTTATTAGAGACAAAATTTGAAGTTAAATTCAATGAGTTAAAAGAGCGTCTTGTGGATAAACTTTTCTTTATTGTTAATGGTAAAACATCTCAAGGTGTTCTTAACGATTTAGGAGAAGAAGTATTACCAAAAGGTAAGAAATTTACTCAAAAAATGCTTCATGCTGTTGAGGATTTTGCACACTTAACAAAAGGTCAATGGACTACTGATGAAGAGGCAAACCGTATGATTACTGATTTAATCCATAATTACAAGATTAAATTAAATGATCTACAGGGAGTTCTTAGAAGAGAGAAGTTCATGATTACTGTTGGGGATGAATTACCTTCTGGAATTCTTAAATTAGCAAAAGTTTACATTGCTAAGAAGAGAAAATTACGTGTAGGAGATAAGATGGCTGGTCGTCACGGAAATAAAGGTATTGTTGCTAGAATCGTAAGAGACGAAGATATGCCTTTCTTAGAAGATGGTACACCAGTTGATATTGTGTTAAACCCATTAGGGGTACCTTCACGTATGAACATTGGGCAGATTTACGAAACTGTTCTTGGATGGGCTGGATTAAACTTAGGTAAGAAATTTGCTACACCTATTTTTGACGGAGCTAATTTAGATCAGATCAACGCACTTACAGATGAAGCTGGTATTCCTAGATTTGGACATACTTACCTTTATGATGGAGGTACGGGAGAAAGATTCCACCAAAGAGCAACAGTGGGTGTAATTTACATGTTGAAATTAGGACACATGGTAGATGATAAAATGCACGCACGTTCAATCGGTCCTTATTCACTTATTACGCAACAGCCTTTAGGAGGTAAAGCGCAATTCGGAGGACAACGTTTTGGAGAGATGGAGGTATGGGCTTTAGAGGCTTATGGTGCATCTAGTACTTTACGTGAGATTTTGACGGTGAAGTCGGATGACGTTATTGGTAGAGCGAAAACTTACGAAGCAATCGTTAAAGGAGAAACTATGCCAGAACCAGGATTACCTGAATCATTCAATGTATTAATGCATGAATTGAAAGGGCTTGGATTAGACATCAGATTAGAAGAATAAACTAAGATTATAGAGTAAGTGACTTTTTTGTCACTTACTCTTTATATCAACACTTTAACAAGTAAGTTTACCATGAATAAAAATAAAGAGAAAAATACCGTTAAAAGGTTTAATAAAATCTCAATTGGTTTAGCTTCACCAGAATCTATTCTTGCAGAATCTAGAGGTGAGGTTTTAAAGCCAGAAACTATTAACTATCGTACTCATAAACCAGAAAGAGATGGTCTTTTCTGTGAGCGTATTTTCGGTCCTGTAAAAGATTATGAGTGTGCTTGTGGTAAGTATAAAAGAATCCGTTACAAGGGTATCGTTTGTGATCGTTGTGGAGTAGAAGTAACTGAGAAAAAAGTACGTAGAGATAGAGTAGGACATATTAACTTAGTTGTGCCTATCGCTCATATTTGGTATTTCCGTTCGCTTCCAAACAAGATTGGATATATTTTAGGGCTTCCTTCTAAGAAGCTAGATATGATTATTTACTATGAACGTTATGTTGTAATCCAACCAGGTATTGCAAAAAATGTTGATGGAGAAGAATTAAAACGTCTAGATTTCTTAACTGAAGAGGAGTACTTGAATATCTGTGATACTCTTCCGATGGAGAACCAATACTTAGATGATACTGATCCAAATAAATTCATCGCCAAAATGGGTGCTGAGTGTATTATGGATTTATTAGCTACTACAGATTTAGATCAATTGTCGTATACTTTACGTCACGCAGCTAATAATGAAACATCTAAACAAAGAAAAACAGAAGCGTTAAAACGTCTACAAGTAGTAGAGTCTTTCCGTGAATCTAATTTAAACCGTGAGAACAAACCAGAGTGGATGATCTTAAAAGTGATCCCAGTTATTCCACCTGAGTTACGTCCTTTAGTTCCATTAGATGGTGGTAGATTTGCTACTTCGGATTTAAATGATTTATACCGTCGTGTGATCATTAGAAACAACCGTTTAAAACGCTTGATGGAAATTAAGGCTCCTGAAGTTATTTTACGTAACGAAAAACGTATGCTTCAAGAGGCTGTTGACTCTTTATTTGACAACACTAGAAAATCTTCTGCAGTTAAAACTGAGTCAAACCGTCCTTTAAAATCCCTTTCTGATTCTCTTAAAGGTAAACAAGGTCGTTTCCGTCAAAACTTATTAGGAAAACGTGTGGACTATTCTGCTCGTTCAGTAATTGTCGTAGGACCTGAGCTGAAATTATACGAGTGTGGTATTCCTAAAGATATGGCTGCTGAACTTTACAAACCTTTCGTTATTCGTAAGTTGATCGAAAGAGGAATTGTTAAGACAGTAAAATCTGCCAAAAAGATTATAGATAAGAAAGAACCAGTAGTATGGGACATCTTAGAAAATGTAATTAAAGGTCACCCAGTTTTATTAAACCGTGCTCCTACATTACACCGTTTAGGAATTCAGGCTTTCCAACCTAAGTTAATTGAGGGGAAAGCAATTCAGTTACACCCATTAGTGTGTACTGCCTTTAACGCGGATTTCGATGGTGACCAGATGGCTGTTCACTTACCTTTAGGTCCAGAAGCGATTTTAGAATCTCAATTGTTGATGCTTGCATCTCACAATATTCTTAACCCAGCTAACGGTGCTCCTATTACTGTACCATCTCAAGATATGGTACTTGGTCTTTATTATATGACTAAGTTACGTAAGAGCACTCCAGAGGAAATAGTAAAAGGAGAAGGATTAATTTTCTACTCTGTGGAAGAAGTTCACATTGCTATTAACGAAGGTAAGTTAGATCTTAACGCTGGTGTTAAAGTACGTGCAAGAGATTTTAATGCGGATGGTGAATTAGAATATCAAATCATTGAAACAACTGCAGGAAGAATTTTATTTAATGAAGTTGTTCCAGAAGTTGCAGGATTTATAAACGAAGTATTGACTAAGAAATCTTTAAGAGATATTATTGGTCGTATTTTAAACATCACTGACGTTCCAACTACTGCTAAGTTCTTAGATGATATCAAAGACATGGGGTATGGATACGCGTTCCGCGGAGGTTTATCTTTCTCTTTAGGAGATATTATCATCCCTGGACGTAAACAAGAGTTAATTGATGAGGCTAATACACAAGTAGATCATATTTCTATGAACTATAACATGGGTCTTATTACAAATAACGAACGTTACAACCAAGTTATTGATGTTTGGACTTCTACAAATGCTATGTTAACAGAATTAGCGATGAAGAATATTCGTGAAGACAAGCAAGGTTTCAACTCAGTATATATGATGTTGGATTCTGGAGCTAGGGGATCGAAAGAACAGATTCGTCAGTTAACAGGTATGCGTGGTTTAATGGCTAAGCCTAAAAAGTCTACTGTAGGTGGTGGTGAAATTATTGAAAACCCGATTCTTTCTAACTTTAAAGAAGGTTTATCGATTTTAGAGTATTTCATTTCTACTCACGGTGCTCGTAAAGGTCTTGCCGATACGGCGTTAAAAACAGCGGATGCTGGATACTTAACACGTCGTTTACATGACGTAGCTCAAGATGTTATTGTTAATACAGTAGATTGTGGTACGTTACGTGGAATTGAAGTTAAAGCACTTAAGAAAAACGAGGAAGTAATTGAAACTTTAGGGGAACGCGTTTTAGGGCGTGTTGCGTTAAACGATATTATCAATCCTTTAAATTCTGAGGTAATTGTTAGTGCAGGAGAAGAAGTAATTGAAGCTCATTCAAAAGCTATTAACGCTGCACCGATTGAATCTATCGAGGTTCGTTCACCATTAACATGTGAAGCTAAAACTGGTATTTGTGCTAAATGTTACGGACGTAACTTAGCAACAGCTGGAATGGTTCAAAGAGGAGAAGCTGTTGGAGTTATTGCTGCACAGTCAATTGGAGAGCCTGGTACACAGTTAACATTAAGAACGTTCCACGTTGGAGGAACAGCAGGAAACATTTCTGAAACTTCAAGTATTAACGCTAAGTTTAAGGGTCGTCTAGAGATGGAAGATCTAAAAACAGTTAAAGGTGAAGACAACGAAGGAAATGCTATTGATATTGTAATTTCTCGTTCAACAGAGGCGAAATTATTTGACGTAAACACTGGAATTTTATTAACAACTAATAACATTCCTTACGGTTCAACTATTTATGTTGCTGATGGAGATGTAGTAGAAGAAGATACAACAATCTGTAAATGGGATCCATATAACGGGGTAATTGTTTCTGAATTTACTGGTAAAATTGCTTACGAAGATATCGAGCAAGGTCAAACTTTCATGGTTGAGATCGATGAGCAAACAGGTTTCCAAGAGAAAGTTATTACAGAGAGTAGAAACAAGAAGTTAATTCCAACTTTATTAATCTACGGAAAAGATGGTGAACTTATTCGTTCATACAACTTACCAGTAGGTTCTCACTTAATGGTTAATGATGGAGAAAAAATTAAAGCTGGTAAAGTTTTAGTTAAGATTCCTCGTCATACATCTAAAGCGGGAGATATTACAGGAGGTTTACCAAGAATTACTGAGTTATTAGAAGCTCGTAATCCTTCGAATCCAGCTGTAGTATCTGAAATTGATGGAGTGGTTTCTTTTGGAAAAATCAAAAGAGGTAACCGTGAGATTATCGTAGAGTCTAAAACTGGTGATATTAGAAAATATTTGGTTAAATTATCTAACCAGATTCTAGTTCAAGAGAATGACTTCGTTAAAGCAGGTTTACCTTTATCAGACGGTGCAATTACACCAGAAGATATCTTGAGAATCCAAGGACCTTCAGCGGTTCAACAATACTTAGTAAACGAAATTCAAGAAGTTTACCGTTTACAAGGTGTAAAAATTAGTGATAAGCACTTTGAGGTTGTAATTCGTCAAATGATGCGTAAAGTAAGAATCCAAGATCCTGGAGATACTTTATTCTTAGAAGACCAATTAGTTCATGCTAGTGACTTTATCTATGAAAATGATCGTCTATTTGCAATGAAAATTGTAGAGGATGCTGGAGAATCAGAGCACTTAAAAGAAGGACAAATCGTTTCTATGCGTGAGCTAAGAGATGAGAATTCTTTATTAAGACGTGAAGATAAAAATCTAGTTGTGGCTAGAGACGTAATGCCAGCTACTGGTACGCCTGTTTTACAAGGTATTACCCGTGCTTCATTACAGACTAAGTCATTTATCTCTGCTGCTTCATTCCAGGAAACTACTAAAGTGTTAAACGAGGCTGCTGTAGCAGGTAAGGTAGATACACTTTCAGGATTGAAAGAAAACGTAATTGTTGGACACAGAATTCCTGCAGGTACTGGTATGAGAAGCTACGAGAATATCGTGGTTAGTTCATTAGAAGAAGATGGAATAATTTAATATTTTAAACTTTAACTATGTCAGAGCAAGAAAAAGGATTCAACATTGAAATCGACGAAAGTGTCTCAGAGGGGGTTTTTTCAAATTTGGCTATTATTAATCATTCTAGCACTGAATTTGTTGTAGACTTTGTCAGTATTATGCCTGGTATTCCAAAGCCAAGAGTTAAGTCTCGTATAATTATGACACCTCAACATGCCAAGCGTCTATTAGTAGCTTTGCAAGATAATATAGATAATTTTGAACAGGACAATGGTAAAATTCTTGATCAAAATAAAGCTCCTAACCTAGCTAGCCTTAATTTTGGCAACAAAGGGGAGGCATAGTAAATAGTTTTTAAGATAATATAAGGGCTCTACATTTTGTAGGGCCCTTTTTTATTTAATAGCATTGATTGCAGGAGTTGTTTTTAGTTTGCTAGGAGATATTTGTTGTTTTTAATAATTTAAGTTTTTTTCGTGTTCTACTTGAATATCTTCTTTTTAATGAGTTATATCATAAGTTGTTATGGATTTTAGTTGTTTTATAAAGGGGATTTGTTAAGTTGTAGTTGTTCTATCTATATAGTTTCTCTATTATTTCTACTAGATGCTCAATTAAGTATAAATAAATTTTTCATTGTAAAGTAGATGTGCTATTTTTGCTAATCCACAGTAGTGTGGAGTATTGAACAAAGTCTGTATTTTTAAGGGACCTAGTCACTTAATTAAAGTAAAGTCATATGAAAGAAATTACAAAAGAAGTTTATCTTAAATGGTATGAAGAAATGCTATTTTGGAGAAAGTTTGAAGACAAGCTTGCCGCTTTATATATCCAACAAAAAGTAAGAGGATTCTTACATTTATACAATGGGCAAGAAGCTGTTTTGGCAGGAGCTTTACACGCAATGGATTTGTCGAAAGACAAAATGATTACAGCATACAGAAACCACGTGCAACCTATTGGTTTAGGTGTTGATCCACGTAGAGTTATGGCTGAGTTATTAGGGAAGGCAACTGGTACATCTCAAGGTTTGGGAGGATCAATGCATATTTTCTCTAAAGAGCATAACTTCTATGGAGGACACGGTATTGTAGGTGGACAAATACCTTTAGGAGCAGGTTTAGCATTTGCAGATAAATATTTTGACCGTAAAGCAGTAACTATGTGCTATTTTGGAGATGGTGCTGCACGTCAAGGATCTTTACACGAAACTTTTAATATGGCCATGAACTGGAAATTACCAGTTGTATTCATTGTAGAAAACAACGGATACGCAATGGGTACTTCAGTTGAGCGTACTGCTAACCACTCTGATTTATGGAAATTAGGTTTAGGTTATGAGATGCCAAGCCAACCAGTAGATGGAATGAATCCTGTTAAGGTTGCTGAGGCTATGTATGAAGCTATTGAAAGAGCTCGCCGTGGAGATGGACCAACTTTCTTAGAAATGAAAACTTACCGTTATAGAGGACACTCTATGTCGGATGCACAACATTATCGTACTAAAGAGGAAGTTGAAGAGTATAAGAAAATTGACCCGATTACTCAAGTATTAGATGTAATCAAGGCAAATAATTATGCTAGTGAACAAGAAATTCAAGCTATGGATCAACGTGTGAAAGACTTGGTTTTAGAGTGTGAAAAGTTCGCTGAGGAATCGGATTACCCAGATACTAACGTTATGTATGACGTAGTATATGACCAAGATGATTATCCTTTTTTATCACATAGATTATAATTAATATTATGGCAGATATAATTACAATGCCTCGCTTAAGCGATACCATGACAGAAGGTGTTGTTGCAGCTTGGTTAAAAAAAGTAGGAGATAAGATTTCAGAAGGAGATATTCTAGCTGAAATTGAAACAGATAAAGCAACAATGGAATTTGAGTCTTTTTACTCAGGGACTTTGTTGTACGTAGGTTTAAAAGAGGGAGAAACTGCAGATGTAGATACACTATTGGCTATTATTGGACAAGAAGGTGAAGATATTTCTGCTATTATTCAAAATGGCGGAGTTGCTCCACAAGAGCAAGCTGCTCCTAGTGTAGAAGCAGCGCCTGCTGCTGAAGTAGTAACTACAAAAGAGGCAGTTATGCCAGAAGGTGTGAAAGTAATCACAATGCCTCGTTTGAGTGATACTATGACAGATGGAACAGTTGCTTCATGGCTTAAGCATGTAGGTGATGTTGTTGAAGAAGGAGATATCCTTGCAGAGATTGAGACCGACAAAGCTACTATGGAGTTTGAAGCATTCGAATCAGGACACTTATTATACATTGGTGTTCAAGAGGGTGAAACTGCTCCAGTAGATACGATATTAGCTATTTTAGGTCCTAACGGAACTGATGTTAGTGCTATTGTAGCAAACGGTGGAGTAGTAGCTCCTAAGGAAGAGACTACTGTAAAGGTTGCTGCTCAAACAACAACTCAAGAGCCTGTGGCTGTTGTTGAATCTGCGACAGAACAAACAGGACGTGTTTTCATTTCCCCATTAGCTCGTAAAATTGCCTTAGATAAAGGAATTACTTTATCTCAAGTTAAAGGTTCGGGTGAGAATGGTAGAATTATCAAGCGTGACGTTGAAAACTTCGTAGCTCCAGTTGCTCCAGTTGCAACAAAAGCTGCAGTTGCTGCGCCTGTAACGTCTAGTTCAACTAGTGATGTTAAACCTTTTGCTATTGCAGGAGAAGTTAATATTGAGGAAGTTAAAAACTCTCAAATGCGTAAGACTATTGCTCGTCGTTTAGCGGAGAGTAAATTTACTGCGCCTCATTACTATTTAACTATTGAAATTGCAATGGATAATGCAATGGAAAGTAGAAAGATTATCAATGCATTACCTGACACTAGAGTATCTTTCAATGATATGGTAGTAAAGGCTTGTGCAATGGCTCTTAAGAAACACCCACAAGTAAACAGCCAGTGGAGAGATGATGCAACAGTAATTAACCACCACGTAAATATTGGTGTAGCTGTAGCTGTAGAGGATGGTTTAGTGGTACCTGTATTACCATTTACAGATCAAATGTCTCTTACAAGTATAGGTGCTAACGTAAAAGATTTAGCTGGTAAAGCAAAATCTAAGAAGTTAACTCCAGCTCAAATGGACGGAAGTACTTTCACTGTATCTAACTTAGGTATGTTTGGAATTCAATCTTTTACTTCTATTATTAATCAACCAAACTCTGCAATTTTATCTGTTGGGGCTATTGTTGAAAAACCAGTAGTTAGAGATGGTCAAATAGTAGTAGGTAATACAATGACAGTAACTTTAGCTTGTGATCATAGAACAGTAGATGGAGCTACAGGAGCTCAGTTCTTACAAACTTTGAAGAGTTTCATTGAAAATCCAGTTACAATGTTAGCTTAATTTTAATAAGCTTTATAATATTAGAAAGCCCGTTTTTTAAACGGGCTTTTTTTATGGTATCTCTACCTATACTTATGTTGTAATAATTAGGTAGATTTTTGTATTTTTGAACTAAATTTAAGGACTATGAGAATTATTATTGTATTAGTGTTTTTTATGAGTTTGCTTAGTTGTGGTACTAAGAAAAGCATGTCCCTTTCCCCTAGTATTTCTAGTGAGGAATTGATAAGTAAAGATTTATACTATCTTACTAGTGATGAGTTATTAGGACGTGAAGCAGGTACTCAGGGAGCTGATCAGGCTAGTAATTACCTTATTAAGGAGTTAGAGGCCAATCATATTAAGCCATTATTTAATAGTTATAAAGATACGTTGAGCAATTATGCCAATTCTTGGAATGTGGTAGGGGTTCAACCAGGTAAGGATAATGCTCTGAAAAATGAAATCATCGTTTTAGGTGCACATTTTGATCATATAGGGGTTGTTAAGCCTATAGATAATGATTCTATTGCCAATGGTGCTAATGACAATGCTAGTGGTAGTGTTATTTTATTAGACCAAGTAAGACGCTTAAGTGGTATGGATAATAAAAGAACTATTGTTTATGCTTTTTTTAATGCAGAAGAAAAGGGGCTTTTAGGAAGTGAGCACTTGGCTTTGAAGATGAAAGAAAGTGGCTTAAACGTTGTCCTAATGCTAAACTTTGAGATGTTAGGAGTACCTATGGACCGTGAATACATCACCTATGGTACAGGTTTAGAATTAAGTAACGTAGCAGAGTTAATCAATAATATTGCTCAAGAACAATTAGTGGGAGAATTACCTCTTGCAACAGAATATAATTTATTTAAGCGATCTGATAATTATCCGTTTTATAAACATTTTGATGTACCAAGTCATACTTTTTGTTCTTTTGACTTTGAGAATTACCCGTACTATCATCACGTCTTAGACCATGCGGAATTAATGGATGTTGCTTTTATGGCTAGCTTTAGTGAAAAGATGGCTAAAGTTATAAACAAGCTTGTGAATATGCCACAAGGAAATATTAGAAAATTTTAGAATGAAAAAAATTATAGTTACTGGTACAAGTAGAGGGATTGGTTTAGAGGTAGCTAAGCAATTAGCTGAAGCAGGAAATCAAGTTTTAGCTCTTTCTCGAAAAGTAAATCAAGAATTAGAAGCTACAAGTGGAGTTAGTTGTCTAAGCGTAGATATTTGTAAAGAAGAAGATTTAAGTAAAGTTGCTGAGTTTATTAGTCAAAAATGGGATGGTGCAGTAGATATTTTGATTAATAATGCTGGACAAATTGTCAACAAACCATTTGAAGAATTAACCAGTGAAGACTTTCAAAGAGTATACCAAGTGAATGTATTTGGTGTGGCTCGCTTGATCCAAATTTGTATTCCATTTTTAAAACCACAAAGTCATGTTGTTACAATTAGTAGTATGGGTGGTGTTCAAGGGGTAATGAAATTTGGAGGTCTAGCTGCATATAGCTCAAGTAAAGGAGCTGTTACTATTTTAAGTGAGCTTCTTGCCGAAGAGTATAAAGAAAGAGGAATTTCCTTTAATGTTATTGCTTTAGGTGCTGTTCAAACTGAAATGTTAGAAGAGGCTTTTCCTGGATATCAGGCGCCTTTGTTACCTGAAGAAATGGCAGAGTTTATAGTAGAGTTTTCTTTAAATGGAAATAAGTACTTTAACGGAAAAGTTTTACAAGCTTCTAGTTCAACCCCATAATAAAATGATTTGATTACTGTTTTAAAACCATATTTACCACCTGCTGCTTTGGAGCCTTGTTTTGAACTTATAAAGCATTATAACGTTCATTTAAAGATTGTAAATGAGAGAGTAACTAGGCATGGAGATTACACAAGGACACAAGATGGACATCATTTAATTACTGTGAATTCTAATTTGAATCCTTACAGGTTTTTGATGACATTAATCCATGAGATTGCTCATTTGGTTGCTTACCAAAAATATGGAGGTTATATCAAACCCCATGGGCAACAATGGAAAGGTACCTTTCAATTACTTATGTTGCCTTTTTTGAGGCCAGAGGTATTTCCAAATACCTTGCTTCCTTTGCTTGCAAATCATTTTAGGAACCCAAGTGCTAGTAGTGATACAGATGAACGTTTGTCCATTGCTATGCGTAGGTATGATACACAGGATAAAGATAGTGATCAGTGTTTTATTTATGAAATTCCAATTGGCAGTCATTTTAAGACCTATAATGGGAAGATTTTTAAGCGTGGTCCATTACGTGTGAAAAGATTCGAATGCTTAGAGGTAAGTAGTGGACGTGTTTATACATTCAAAGCAAATGCCGAAGTACAAATTTTAAGGCATTATGTTGTAAAAAGATAATTTTATTTATGAGTTCAAATTATTATGCCATAGTTATGGCCGGGGGGGTAGGCTCTCGTTTTTGGCCAGTTAGTACACCTGAATTTCCCAAACAGTTTCACGACATGCTTGGGTCTGGGCATACGCTTATTCAAAAAACATTTAATCGCCTTGCTCTTTTAATACCTAAGGAGAATATTCTTATTCTAACCAATGAAAATTATCAAAATATTGTCAAAGAACAATTGCCTTTTGTAAGCGATGATAATATCATTTTGGAGCCAGCAATGAGAAATACAGCACCTTGTATTTTATATGCTGCTATGAAGATTTATAAGATGAATCCAGAAGCAGTTATGGTTGTAGCACCTAGTGATCACTGGATCGAAGATGAAATGCAATTTGTTTCCAATTTACAGCGTACTTTTGATATTTGTGAGCGTGATCAAGTTTTGATGACTTTAGGTATCTTACCTACTTTCCCTAATACAGGTTATGGTTATATTGAATTCAATAAGTTAGATTCAAGGCCTATTAAAAAAGTAGTTCAGTTTCGTGAGAAGCCTGATTACGTTACTGCAAGGAAGTTTATTCAAAGTCGTCACTTTTTATGGAACTCAGGAATTTTCGTTTGGGGTGTAAGAGCCATTTTACAAGCTTTTGAACAATACCAACCTGAAATGTATGCCTTATTTCAATCAGGATTGCAATCGTATAATACGCAAGAAGAAAAGTCTTTTATTGAGGCTAATTACGCAAAGGCCCAGGATATCTCTATCGACTATGCAGTGATGGAGAAGGCAAATAACGTGTATGTGCTACCTGCAACCTTTGATTGGAATGATTTGGGTACTTGGGGGTCATTACACGATAAACTACCAAAAGATGCTAGTGATAATGCCATTGTTAATGCACAAGCTTTTTGTGAGAATGCTACCAATAATATCATTCGTACAGATAAAAGTAAATTAGTAGTCATTGATGGATTAAATGACTATATCATTGTAGATAGAGAAGATGTTTTGCTTATTTATCCTAAGAAAAAGGAACAAGAAATAAAGAAGGTTTCTCAAGCAATTGAAGCTAAGCTAAATAAAAATAAAGAATAAAAAAAGTCTCCAAATTGGAGACTTTTTTATTTTACCATATCTCTCATGGCCTGACGTACCATTCTAAAGAGTTCTGAGGAGTATACAAAATCGACTACATCTTCATTGTCTGTTTGTATGATTTGTTTATTATTTCCTTGCCATGCTAATAGCCCATTTTTTAAAAATACAATATGTTCTCCAATCTCTAATACAGAGTTCATATCATGGGTATTAATAATGGTCGTTATGCCATATTCATGGGTGATTTTTTGAATTAAATTGTCAATTACTATTGCTGTCTTTGGATCCAAACCTGAGTTAGGTTCATCACAAAAAAGATATTTTGGATTGTTTACAATAGCTCTTGCAATAGCAACCCTTTTTTGCATTCCTCCTGAAATTTCAGAAGGCATTTTTTTATTTGCATTAATAAGGTTTACTCTATCTATTACTTCATTAACCCTATGGTCGATTTCTTCTTGGGTTTTATTGGTAAACATCTTTAAAGGGAAAGCAATGTTCTCTTCCACTGTTAAGGAGTCAAATAATGCACTTCCTTGGAATACCATTCCAATCTCTGTTCTTAGCTCTCTTTTTTGTTGTACACTTAGGTCTTGATAATTTCTACCATCAAAACTAATGGTACCAGAATCAGCCTGATGTATTCCAAGTAAAGTTTTTAAGAAAACAGTTTTTCCTGAACCACTCTGTCCAATGATAAGATTGGTTTTACCTGTTTCAAACACGGTTGTGATACCCTTTAAAACTTCTGTTCCATTAAAGGATTTACGTATGTCTTTTACTTCAATCATATCTAATTAGTTAATAAAAGAGAGGTTAATATATAGTTTGTTAGAATGATAGCTACACTTGTCCATACAAATGAGGTTGTACTAGCTTTTCCAACTTCTAAAGCTCCACCCTTCATGTAATAGCCAAAGTAAGCAGGTATTGTAGCAAGTAATAAGCCAAATACTGCTGTTTTTAGAAAGGCATAGGTAATATGAAAGGGAATAAAAGTATCCTGTAGTCCCATTATGAATTGCTCCGAGGTAACAAAATTCCCCATTACACCTCCAAACCAACCTCCTAGTATACCTAAGAACATGCTTATTCCAATAACAAAAGGATATAATAAAACTGCTATTACTTTAGGAAATACTAAGTAGTTCAAAGAATTTATTCCCATAACCTCTAAGGCATCAATTTGCTCGGTAACTCTCATAGTTCCTATACTCGAAGTAATAAAAGAACCCATTTTACCTGCCATAATAATAGAAATAAAAGTAGGGGCAAATTCCAATATAACACTTTGTCTTGTAGCAAAACCAATTAAATATTTTGGAATAAGTGGATTTGTAAGGTTAAGTGCTGTTTGAATTGCAACAACTCCTCCTACGAAAAAAGATAAAAAGCACACTATCCCTAAAGAACCGATAATAAGATCATCTATTTCTTTGAATATTAATTGCTTCATAACCTTCCATTTGGTCATCTTGCTGAAAATTTCTTTTAGCATTAGGAAGTATTGACCTATATTTTTTAAAGCTGATTTAATCATAAAATGAAAATAATGGCTAAAATACCAATTAGTAACGAGTTTTAAGAATTATAGACTAAAAAAACATTTTTTTTATCTTTTGTTTTATCTTAGTCCAACGATATTTTCGTATAAATTCCCCTTGGTTTTTATCTACTAAGAAAGCTTGATTTTGGTTTTTAGCTTGAAAATATCCTTTAATATAATCTATAAATAAAAGTGGTTTTTTCTTTTTACTTGCTAATTTTAAACCAGCAATAGTTGTTATTATCAAACCATAGCGAAGTCTATAAAAGCTATTACCTTGTTTATATCTTGCCGTTTTATCATAGTTGGCACCTGTGGGCTTTAAGTGTTTAACATTAAGGTTTTCCAAAGTAACTACTTCCCAGTTAAAGTACCTTGCTAGTAATTCATCAACTGTATCCCAACCCATTGCAGCTTTAAGACCTCCGATTTGTGCAAAACATTGCCTTCTATATGCTTTAAAGGCACCTCTAATATGATCTTTATCGGTTAAGTTTTCCAATATCCATTGATTGTTTTGTTCTATATAAGCGAATCCTCCAACTAATCCTGCTTTTGGATTATGCTTAAATTCTTGCATTACTTTTTCGAAATAATCATAAGGTAGTATTAAGTCGGCATCTAACTTTACTATGACATCTACCTCTTGAATATCCACAGTTTGTAAACCAAAGTTAAAGGTATGTATTACTTTACTACCTGGTAAGTGTTTGGAAGAAGTTGAGCTCTTATGTAAAGCACTAGCCCAGGGATGTTCAAGGCAAAATTCTTTTGCTAACTCTAGTGTATTATCATTAGAATTATCATCTACAATTATTAAGCGTTTTGGTAAGAGGCTTTGAGCTGCTATGCTATCCAAAGTTTTTTTAATAAAGCTTTGTTCATTATAAGCAGGCATTATAATAATGTAGTTCATGGATTATGTGTTTTGTAGATTTATACAAAGTTATCAATTTTTGTAGTTCGGATGCTTTAGTAAACTATATTTGTAGTATTACCAAAACTTGATCCTTCAATGAAAAACAATAGTGCCACAAAACAAGCCATTCTGTTCACAGGTATTAATTACCTTGGAGTTGTTTTTGGTATACTTTCTACGGTATTAATTTATCCATTGGATAAAGAGATGCTTGGTATTATTCGATTTGTAGATGCTTGTGCACAGGTAATGTTTCCTATTATTGTTTTGGGGAGTAGTCATGCTCTGATTAATTTTTACCCTACTTTAAATCCCTATTTACAAAAGAAACTTTTTAGTTTTAGTTTGTTGGCTTTAGGGAAAATGAGTTTGCTCTTAGGGATTGTGGTATTTAGTATTTATTGGTTTAATACTCAAGAGGATCTTAGGTATATGTTCTTGGGATTTCCCTTGGCAATTGCCATGGCTTATATAGATTTGTTTCGAAGACAAGCCACTAATTTACACCGCATAGCATTTGTAACTTTTTTTGAGAAAATTATTCCCAAACTAACTCTGCCATTTGCTTTTATTTTAGTTCTTTTCTTATCTTGGAATATAGTGGACGCTATTTGGGTTTACATCCTAAGTTACTTTTGTATCCTTGCCATAGTTGCCATTTATGTTTTTAAGCATTTTAATTTTACTTGGCATAATCAATACAGCGATCTTTTTGCGCATTTGTCAAAACCAGATTATTATTGGTATAGCTTTTTTGCCTTTGCAGGAAGCTTAGGACAATTCTTTGCCTTTAGAGTAGATTCTTTAATGATTCCCGCTTTTTTAGGTTATGAGCAAAATGGTACCTTTAATATTGGTGTTACTCTTGCTTCGGCTTTAGCTATTCCAGCTACAGGTGTATTTGCAGTTTACGCACCTGTGGTCTCTGACTTATTAAAGAATGCTAGATTACGAGAACTTAATATAAAACACAAAGAGGTAGCTCGGGTTTTGTTTTTTATTGGTATGTTGCTCTTTAGTTTAGTCTTGGTAGGGATAGAGCCTTTCTTTAAGCTTTTACCTACCTATGATAATTTAAAAGACTCTTTACCTATTATCTATCTATTGGGGATAAATGTGGTCATTAATATGTGTACGGGATTTAATACGGAGATAATTTCTTATTCTAAATATTATCGCTTTAATTTACTATCCATTATTGTATTGATGGTTTTAAATATTAGCTTGAATTTTTATTTTTTAAGTTATACAGATCTTGGTATTGTTGGAGTAGCGATCGCTTCCCTAATTTCTATGGGTTTATTTAATGTGGTGAAGACCTATTTTATCTATAATAAACTCAAGCTTTGGCCTTTTGATAGAGACTATCTTTACTTGTTTATTTCTATGATAGCTATAGTAGGTCTTGTGTACTTTCTACCTTTAGGTACGAACTATTGGATTGTGTTTTTAGGTAAGGTAATCTTAGTTGTTTTTGCTAATTTGCTTCTTGTTTTTTACACTAATTGGTTAAAGAGTATAAAGAGTTATTTAAGCAGTTTTTTGAGTAGATTCCTGCATAGGTAGAGGAGTAACCTGAGTGGTATTATTCTTTTTTGAGGGGCTTTTACTTAGTAAAAGAATAGTTATCAAAATACAGCTAGTTCCTAAATAATCCATTAAAGTAAAGGGGGTATCTAAAAAGAATACTGCTATAAAAGTAGCTGCAAGAGGTTCTGCACATGCAAGTAAACTAGCTTTTTGCGGACCTATTATCTTTACTGCATTTAAAAACATATAAAAAGGAATTAACGTACCAAAAATTACAATAAACACTACAGCAGTAATAACCGGTTTATTCCATTGTATATCTACTGTATAAGGGTTAAAATATATCCCCATACATACTGATGCAATAAGCATGGACCAGCTGATAACACTCAAAGGATCATACTTATGTAATAAATTAACGGGCATTAAAGTATAGCATGCTAAAGCTAATGCAGATGCTATACCCCAATATAAAGCCTGTGGGCTTATAATCAAAGTATTGATATCTGCATGAGTAACTAATAAAAAGGTACCAGCCACAGCTAAAGTAATAGCCAGGATTTCTTGTGATGTTGGAGCTTTTTTATTCCTTAAGGCTAAGTATATAGCTATAAATACGGGTCCTACATATTGTAAGACCGTTGCTGTTGCTGCATTGGAGTGTAAGATGGTTACAAAGTAAGTATATTGAACACTTAGCATTGCTATAATACTAAATGCAATTAAACTTGTGACATCTCTTTTATTGGACCATATTTTCCAAATATTGGGGTTTTTAAAGCCAATACTAATGGCAAGAAGAATCAAAGCGCTAATCAGCATCCTTGTGGTTACTAACCACTGAGGAGTAAAATTAGCCTTTATAAATAAGAATTGGGCGAATGCTCCTGAAACACCCCACAAAGCTGCAGCAAAAAGTGCAGAAACAAAGCCAAACCACCTTGAGTTACTTATAAACCTTATTTTTTCCATTACAATTGTTTATATGAAAATACGCAATTTATTAGTCTAATTACCAAAAACAATGGCAATGTTTTTTATTTAGTTTTTTAGTTCTTGTTTATATAGCTTTATTCGATACATAATGGTCATAAACAAGCATAGAATTAAGATTCCATACCCATAGGCTAAATGGTTTTGGGTTTCTATAGGATGTACACTCGTTAGTAGAAAGCTTGTAAAAGAGGTAATAAGGTATACCAATCCACCCATTAATCCACCCGCTAATCCTGCATTTTTAGGAAAAAAGAGCATCGTTGTACTAAAGAAACTTGTAAATAACATACTAGAAGCTGCATGTATAATAAAGGCAAAAGAAATAAGTAGAATTAAGTTTTGTTGCCATATTCCTATTATAATTAATAAACTAACTGCTGTGATTTGTAAAACACTAGGTTGTAAGATTCTTTTTTCAAAGTCTATATTCATTCTTCTTTTACCTAGTATACCTCCTAACATCCAAGACACTCCTAATAGTAAGGTACAATTTCCAATGGTAATAGCATTATAACCAAAGGTGTTACCGATGATAAATGGGCCAGAGATATTAAAAGCCATTGCAACAGAATAGGCAAGTCCTAAGATGCAAATACTACTGATAAAGCTTTTGTTTTGTAGCATTGATTTATAGAGTTGTAAGGTAGTTACAAGATCGAAGGATTTCTTTTGTTCTAAACTTTCTCCACTAATTAGTAGTTCTAAAACTAACAATATTCCTGCATAGATTGCTAAGAAGTAAAAGTTAGCATGCCAAGAGAAGATTTGTTCTAGAAAACCACCTAAGAAAGGCGCTAAAATAGGACCACAAGACCAAATGATAGTGAAGTAGCTCAAATAAGATACACTTTTTTTACCCGGGTATATATCTAAAAATATTGCTCTAATAGCTACTACTAAAACAGAAACAGCAAATCCTTGGAGTATCCTAAGAGCACAAATCCATATAATATCTGTGGTTTGTGGGATCAGTATATTGGTTATAACAAGTAAAGCTAAACTTATAAGACGTGGTTTATATCTACCGATATTATCGAGTATAGAGCCAATAAAAAGCTGAGCGATTCCATAACTTAATAGATAACAGCTTAGGGTTATTTGTATATCTTCTGCTGAGAGGTTTAAACTACTTGCCATAGCAGGAAAAGAAGGAAGGTAAATGTCGGTTACAAAGCCGGAAATAGGAATAGTAAAGAAGGCTAGAAGAGTGGCTAATTTCTTTCTACGTTCACTGGATTGTTGTAACATGTATAAAAGGATATTTTTTTAAATTATTTGCAAAAGTAGTGAATATCCTTGGTTTGTTTAGGGCTTGGGCTAGATACAAAAAAACATAGGCTATGCTAAAAAAGCATAGCCTATGTTTTTATAGTAAAGTGAAATTACATTTGGTATACAAAAGCATTGATATTCATTCCTGCTCCAACGGAAGCAAAAAGTAATATATCTCCTTGTTGTAAATCATGGTTATCTAATTGTTTTTTTATAATCATATCATATAAAGTAGGTAAGGTAGCAACGCTACTATTACCTAGCATTTTAATATTCATAGGCATAATGTCGCTTGGCATGCTAAGTCCATATAGGTTGTAAAAACGCTCTACAATAGCCTCATCCATTTTTTCATTAGCTTGATGAATCATTACCTTTTTAACTCTATGAATATCTATGCCGCTTTTGTCCATACATTGCTTCATTGCTAATGGCACTTGGGTTAGGGCAAATTCATAGATTTTTCTACCAAACATTTTAATGTATTTCGTAGAAGGATCTAAATCCTTATTATAGGATTTGTCGTAATGGATATAATAGGCTTCTTCTAAGGTGTAACTAGCATTACTTAGTGATAATATACCACCTGGTTCTTGAGTAGCTTCAAAAATAGTAGCTCCTGCACCATCGGCGTAAATCATAGAGTCTCTATCGTGTGGGTCTATCACTCGGGAAAGGGTTTCCGCTCCAATAATCAAGCAGCGTTTAGCCAAGCCAGCTTGAATAAAAGCATAGGCTTGTATGACACCTTGCAGCCACCCTGGGCAGCCAAAAAGTAAATCAAAAGCTACGCAGTTAGGGTTTTGTATCTTCAAATTATGTTTTACTCTTGAAGCTAAACTTGGTACAATATCCGATTGAATAGTGTTTCCTTTAATATCTCCAAAATTGTGAGCAAAAATAATGTAATCAATTGTTTCAGGGTCAATATTAGCATCGGCAATTGCTCTTTGGCTTGCAATTGTTGCAATATCAGAAGAAGTTAAGTTATCTTCTACATACCTTCTTTGTTCAATACCTGTAATTTGTTGCAGTTTGAAGGCTATACGCTGGTTAGAATCTTTTAATTTTTCTCCGTTTTCATCTCTAAAGTCAAAATTATCAAAGTCATTATTTGTGATGACTTTGGTTGGGATATAACTACCAGAGCCGGTAAGTTTAATGTTCATTGTTGGTGTGTTTGGTTAATTTAGGGTAAACTTAGTTGTTTATATTGGTAAGTATATTAAATTATTTCATAAAATATTCAAAAACATTTTAGTTTCATTGTGTTTTTGTGAATTTAATAGAGAAATGGTGTTTCAGTCTTTTTTTATATATTATGGCTATATGTTTTGGGGGTAAAAATGCATTTATGTAAAAAGGATTATACTTTATTTTTAGCTTAGTTCCTTTTACAAAGGTGGCTTTACTTTAAAAACGCTTAGGTAGTTTCTATATTGCCTTATAACTAAGTACTATCTTTACTTTATTGTGAAGTTTGTAGTTATCTTAGAGATCAATGTTCCATAGATTTTGGCGATATTTGTAACTTCTATGTAAAAGAAAATTGCTCTTTTGCACTCTTAATTTTCATACAGTTTTATATTTTATGTTTGGCAAGCCTACAGAAGATTGGTATTTTAATGCACTTGTAGATATCTATGATAGGTATTTACAACAAAATCAAATTAAACAAAGTTATATAGAGCTTTTAGGTTTATTAGAACGCTTCTCCAAGCAAGTTGTTGCTAAAGAAACAATAGTATTTAGTAATTTATTGAGCCGCTTAAACTTTATTATAAATACTTACCAAACCTCTAATGTAATCCATGAATTAAGATGGATTGAAAAAGACATTAAAGCTATTTCGGACTTAGAGTTAGCAGATTACTTTATTACCTATTGGAGCGATGTAGCACTTTTTATACAACAAGTCTATAGAGTACCCCTGCCATTTATTGTTCAAAATAGAATAGAAAATAATCCTTTAAGATATAGAAAACCTACCATTACTTTTCAACGTTCTTTGAATCATCTTAAGGTTGTTTTTGATCACAAGAAAGCAGATGTTTTATATTGTTATGCAATTGAAGGTAGCTCTAAAGATTATTTAGTTGTTCATTTACCCACGGATTCTTTTGGGATCCCCGTTTTTACAACAGATTCTTTTTGGCAAGGTGCTTTATTGTATTTAATAGATGTAGGAGTAGATACAAGTGGACATTTACATGCAAAATTAGTAGTATTAGAGCCTGATTATTTGATTGATGTTTCCTCTATTGCAGAGTGTTTCCAGGATTATGGACAAAGTGCACTACACTTTTTGAAGAATAAACTTCAGTTGCCTTCCAATACTATGTATCTACTATTGGGGAACTTTGCCAATCTTGTCATAGATCAGGTTATAGGACAATCCTCCCTAGAAACCGTAATTGGGTTTGAGGAATTATTCCATAAGCATTTTCTGAACTATCCTACAGAGCATTTATTTTGTGAGGACATTTCTACCTATGACGGATTTATGAACTACCAGGGCTTATGTCAGATGCATTATACTACTATTGTCAAGGTAGTGACCAAAGACTTTAGTTATTATGGCTTAAATAATAGAGAAGCCATTAATTTAGAGCCTTCTTTTTTGAGTAATATTTATGGTATACAGGGAAGATTAGATGTTTTGCATCAAAACGACAGCTCTACAGGAAAGAGTGTTATTGTAGAGTTAAAGTCTGGATCTGTACCATATCCCGATAAGATGACTAATGTAAAAGAAAACCACAGTAGTCAGCTATATATGTATTTTTTAATGCTTTCTCAAATTAAGGGAATAAGTTTGTCTGAGTTAACTAAAGGCCAAAGTATAGACGGTTTTATTTTTTATAGTAAAGTAAGTAAAGGGAACTTACGTTCTGACCATATTAGCATAAGCAAAATACAAAGTATATGTCAAATGCGAAATGACATATTAGTCAATGAGCATATTTTACAAAGTGGTCAGGTAAATAAAATAATTGGCTTAATTAGAAATATTCATGGGGATCACCTAATTAAAAATAATATAAACACTAAGTTTAAAGCAATTCTTGAGAAGCAATTCGAGGAGCTTACTACCCCAATATTTAAAAGTAGCCCACTAGTGCAAAGTTACTTTTGGAGTTATTTAAGTTTTATTGCAAAAGAGCAGTATTGGAGTAAATGCGCTGGTAGCAAAGCAGATTCCTCTACCTCTTTAGCTGGTATGTGGAATAGAAGTTTTGAGCAAAAGGTAGATAGTTTTGGTATTATGTATAATTTGAAGATTACACATAATTTGGTAAACACTGCTAAAAAGGCAATTGTATTTGAAATACAAAGTTCCTCTGAGTTATCTAGCTTTAGAGTTGGTGATGTTTGTGTATTGTATCCTTTTGTTGATAAAGAGCATAATCCTACCAACTACCAGATTTTCAAGTGTACTATCGTATCTATCTCTCTTATTCGTGTTGAGGTAGAGTTGCGTTTTCAGCAAAATAACCTTCAGTATTTTGATAAATATTCTCAGTGGGCCTTAGAGAGAGATTTTATGGATTCTTCTTTTTCAGGTATGTATCAAAATTTATATCGTTTTGTTATTGCTAATACACAAAAGCAAGCCTTATTATTAACAACTAGAAAGCCCTTAAGAGGTGAAAATTATGGCTATGTAAATCATTATCTATCTATTGAGCAAAATAGAATTTTAAATAATATGTTGTCGTGTGAAGATTATTTTGTTTTAAATGGTCCTCCAGGTACAGGTAAAACTTCTCATATTATAAAAGAATTTGTAAGAGAAGTACACAAAGGTAGTAAAGCCAATATTTTGGTCTTAGCCTATACTAATCGAGCAGTAGATGAATTAAGTGAGGCAGTATTAGAAGCTTTGCAACCAATGGATTTACCCAAAGGGAAGGAGTTTATTCGCCTTGGTAATACTCTGTCTTGTAAAAAGCAATACCAAGATTATTTATTGTCTAGTATCGTGGATAAGAGCCAAAGAGATAAACATTTAACAAGGGCTAATTTATCTTCAATCTTAAAAGAGCAGAGGGTCTTTTTGAGTACTGTCTCTAGTATTACCTCAAAGGAAGATTTATTAAAGTTTAAAGCCTTTGATTGGGTGTTAATTGATGAGGCTTCACAAATTTTGGAGCCCCAAATAATTGGACTATTAGCTCATTGCAAAAAATTCATTTTAATAGGAGATCACAAACAATTACCAGCAATTGTATTGCAAGATGCTGAGCAAAGTAAAAGTAATAATACCATGTTAGAGGGTATAGGCCTTTTTAATAGACGAAATTCTTTGTTTGAAAGGTTATATCATTTTTGTAAGGATAATACTTTAGATTATGCCTATGATACTTTAACCTATCAAGGTAGAATGCACCAAGAGATTAGTGACTTCCCAAATCGTTTATTTTATGAAGGAAAACTTCAAGTTGCTTATAGTCTACCAAATTTAAGTGCATCAGTAAAAAAGGATCTCTATAGACAAGTCGCTGACTTGCCTTATACCACTAAAGAGAGGCATTGGTGCTCTGTGGCATTAGCACGACATAGAGTTCTTTTTATAGATGTACCAATAAAAGAGCAAGATCTAGAAAAAACAGCCCAAGGTGAAGCCGATATGGTTGTTGAAGTAATCCTGCGTTTAATAGGTCTGTATAAGGAAAATAATGTAGAATTAGATCTTACTAAAAAGATAGGAGTGATAGCTCCTTTTAAAAATCAAATAGCATTAATTTATAGAAAACTACAACAAGCTAATGTTGCTAATGCAAATCAAATAACCATAGATACGGTGGAAAGGTTTCAAGGAGGACAGCGCGATATTATTCTATATACTTTTAGCGCTGTAAATAGCCAACAATTAGAAGCTTTAATTAATTTAAATGATTCTTTAGATGTGGATAGAAAGTTAAATGTTGCTTTAACTAGAGCAAAAGAACAATTAATCTTAATAGGTAATGCTAGTATAGTAGAGCAAGACCCACTCTATGGTAAGCTATTGGAAGATATGAGAAGTAAAGATAGTTTTTATACTGCTTTATAATTGTTGATAACTCTATATGTTTGTTGATAACTATCTTTTTGTTTGTGTATAACTCTATTTAAATAGTTAGTAAGTTGTGAATAACATTTTAGATGTCTGCTTTATTTTTGAAAATATTTCTTGTTAATTTATTGATTTGTATGGTTTTGAGGGTGTGTTCTGTCTTTTGTATATCGATTTTTTAAACAGGAAATCCTAAACAAATAACAATAAGAAGTTATCCACAATAGTGTTGATAACTATAAAAAAACTCGCCTTCCACAAAGTAGAAGGCGAGTCTGTTTTATATAGTAATGATACTACTAGTTCTCAGCATCCATATACACTTCAATCGGTGCACATGAGCAGATTAAGTTTCTATCACCGTAAGCGTCATCAATACGTCTTACTGATGGCCAGAATTTATTTCCTGCAACAAATGGTAATGGGAAAGCAGCTCTTTGTCTAGAGTATGGTAAATCCCAGTTATCAGCTGTTAATAATGCCAATGTATGTGGTGAATTTTTTAATTCGTTATTTGGATTATCTAAAGTTGCTTGTTCGATTTCTTGTCTAATTGAAATCATAGCATCACAGAATCTATCTAACTCTTCTTTACTTTCACTTTCTGTTGGTTCAATCATTAATGTACCAGCAACAGGGAAAGAAACAGTAGGAGCGTGGAATCCGTAGTCGATTAAACGCTTAGCGATATCTGTTACTTCAATTCCTTTTTCTTTGAACTCTCTAACGTCTAAGATCATTTCGTGAGCTGCACGTCCTTGCTCTCCTGTGTATAGGATAGAGTAGTGCTCTTCTAAACGAGCTTTTAAGTAGTTAGCATTTAAGATAGCTGTTTGTGTAACTTTCTTAAGTCCATCTAATCCTAACATTGTGATATAACCGTAAGAAATCAAACAAACTAATGCTGATCCGTAAGGTGCAGCTGAAATAGCAGTGATTCCATTTTTACCACCAACTTTTACTAATGGATTTGTAGGTAAGAACTCTACTAAGTGTTCTGCAACACAAATTGGTCCAACTCCTGGTCCTCCACCTCCGTGAGGAATAGCGAAAGTTTTATGTAAGTTTAAGTGACAAACGTCTGCTCCAATGTTAGCAGGGTTAGTGATTGCAACTTGTGCATTCATATTAGCCCCATCCATGTACACTTGTCCACCATTGTCATGGATGATTTGTGTAACTTCTTTAATAGCTGACTCATATACTCCGTGAGTAGATGGGTAAGTTACCATTAAACAAGATAGGTTGTCTTTGTGTTGTTCTGCTTTAGCTTTTAAGTCTGCTACATCAATGTTTCCTTCTGGAGTAGTTTTTGTAACAATAACTTTCATACCTGCCATTGCTGCTGAAGCTGGGTTAGTTCCGTGAGCTGAAGCTGGAATTAAAGCAATATTTCTTTGGAAGTCTCCTCTTGAGTGGTGGTAAGCACGAATAGCTAATAAACCAGCATATTCCCCTTGTGCTCCAGAGTTAGGTTGAAGTGTTGTACCAGCAAAACCAGTAATTACACTTAATTTATCCTCTAGATCATGTAGCATTTGTAAATATCCTTGTGCTTGATCAGCAGGTACAAATGGGTGAATATTATTCCAAGAAGGGCTGCTTAAAGGTAACATTTCTGCCGCTGCATTTAATTTCATTGTACAAGAACCTAATGAAATCATAGAGTGGTTTAATGCTAAGTCTTTACGCTCTAATCTCTTGATATAACGCATTAACTCTGTTTCTGAGTGATAAGAGTTAAATACATCATGTTGTAAGAATTTAGATGTACGTTTTAATTTAGCAGGTATTTTACTTGTTGTTTCATCTAATTGCTCAACAGTAAAAGTTTCTTTATTTAAAGCTTTTGCAAATACAGCGATAATTGCGTTGATGTCTTTTAACTCAACTGTCTCATTTAAAGAAATAGAAAGTGTATTGTCATCAATGTAGTTAAAGTTGATTTTGTTCTCAAGTGCTAATGGCTCGATAGCTTTTCTATCTGCTTTAACTAAAATAGTATCGAAGAAAGAAGGGTTTAATTGCTCTACACCTAATTTCTCTAGGCTATTAGCTAAAGTAACTGCTTTAGAATGTACTCCATTAGCAATGAACTCTAGACCTTTTGGTCCGTGGTATACTGCATAGAAACTAGCCATTACAGCTAATAATACTTGAGCAGTACAAATGTTTGAAGTTGCTTTTTCACGTTTAATATGTTGCTCACGTGTTTGTAAAGCCATACGTAATGCAGGGTTACCATCAGCATCTTTACTCATACCGATAATACGTCCTGGCATGCTACGTTTGTATTCCTCTTTAGTTGCAAAGTAAGCAGCATGAGGTCCACCATATCCAAGAGGAATACCAAAACGTTGTGTAGTACCTACAACAACATCAGCACCCATTTCTCCTGGAGGAGTCAAGCTTACTAAAGAAAGAATATCAGCTGCTACAGCAACTTTAATGTCTTTAGATTTAGCCGTGTGGATAAAATCAGCATAATCTGAAACTACACCATGTTTTCCAGGGTATTGTAAGATTGCACCAAAGAAATCTTCACCAAAAGTAAAGTCTTCATGGTCACCTACTACTAATTCAATCTCGAAAGGAGTTGCTCTAGTTTGTAGAACAGATAAGGTTTGTGGTAATATTTCGTTAGAAACAAAAAACTTATTAACGTTATTCTTCTTTTGATCTCTTGTACGAACGTCAAATAAAAGAATCATCGCCTCAGCTGCAGAAGTAGATTCGTCTAATAAAGAAGCGTTAGCAATTTCCATACCTGTTAATTCAATTACAGTAGTTTGGAAATTTAATAGAGCTTCTAAACGACCTTGTGCAATTTCAGCTTGGTAAGGTGTGTAAGCAGTATACCATCCTGGGTTTTCAAATACGTTACGTTGAATAGCAGCAGGTACGATTGCTTCATTGTATCCTAAACCAATGAAAGTACGGAAAATTTTATTTTTGTTACCTAATTCCTGAATGAATGATAAGTAATCATATTCAGTCATTGCTTTGGCAAGATTTAAATCTTCAGCTAAGCGAATACTCTTAGGAAAGGTTTCGTCAATTAACTGATCTATGTTATTAACCTTTACAGTCTTAAACATTTCTGCCAAGTCCGTATCACGAGGACCAATGTGTCTTAAAGCAAATGCATTTGTTTTCATTTTGGGCAATATAATATAAGTTGTGTTTAAAGTACACAAAAATAGCCATTAATATGACAAAACTAACAATATTACTATTATTTTTGAAAAGTAATTATTAGTTGTTGTCAAAGCGAAATTATTCTTATGAATCTGTTAAAAAATAAAATAGTTAGACTATATTTAAATGGAAGTATTCACGTTTCCTTAGCGGTGTTTGCTTTAATTCAAATGACTTTTCATTTTTGTAAACTTCCTTTTGACCCAATTGTATCTTTAATGGGGTTCACTGGAACCGTGTTTTCTTATAACTTTATTAAGTATAGTGCCTTAGTTTATAACAGAGTAGGAAATTTATCTTTTAATTTAAAGTTCATCTGCGTTTTAAGTATAATTTGTTTTTTAGTTTCAGCAAGTTGCTTTATGATGCTGAATAATAATGCCAAATTAGCAAGTATACTAGTATTCTTAGTGACTTTGTTATATGCCATACCCATACATAGATCTGTATCTAACTTAAGAAATCTTGCAGGGCTTAAAGTGTATATTGTTTGTTTTTCATGGGCAATGCTAACTTTGATTATTCCTGTGCTTAATGCAAATCATTCTATTGACTTAGATATTGTTATAAAATTTATGCAGCGTTTTATACTTGTCTTAATTCTTATCGGTATATTTGAAATTGTGGATATGTCACATGATTCAAAGCAACTAAAAACTCTCCCACAGACTTTAGGTATCCCACAGACAAAGATTATTTTGTCTGCTTTACTTTTACCTTTTTTCGTTTTGGAGTTTTTTAAAGCTAATTTCCAATCTATCCAAGCTTATAATAATATAGTGATACTTGTTGTAACCTTATTATTTATTTGGAGAGCAAGTCCCAAACGAAGCCAAGTCTACACTTTGTTTTGGGTGGAGAGTATTCCCATTATTTGGTATTTGATAGTAGTGTTAGAATCCGTTGTTGGCATATGAGATAATAGAATGTAAAAAAATAAAATAATAATTATGATTGAAATTTTATCTGCTGTAAAAGCTGATGGGAACATGGTTTTTGTAATGAATAAGGATTTTAAATCTCATCCTAGTATAAGTCCAGCTTTAGAGGGCTTTGTACAGGACTTTATTCATAGTGAAAAGAAGAAGGATTATGCTAAAATAGGAAGTTGTTACTATTTCTTTATCAAAGAAGATTGTGATTTAGAACAAATGCGTTTGGATGGATTTTTTATTCGTCAAACCCTAGATAAAGAAGTAGAACAAATTAGTATTATAGGACAAGGGGAAGCAACTATCGCTTTAGCGGAAGGTTTGGCCTTATCTAATTATCAGTTCTTAAAATACTTTAAAGATGCACAAAGCAAAGAATATGCACTAGATAAAATATATTTGGTAGGTAGCTTTAATGAAAAGCAAATAAAGGATCTAAATAATACTATTTCAGGGGTTTTTTGGGCGCGTGATATGGTAAATGAACCTGTAAGCTTTTTAACTGCAACTCAATTAGCTCACCAAATTAAGGCTTTAGATAAAGCAAAAGGTTTGAAAATTAATGTATTAGATAAGAAGGCCTTAGAGGAATTGAAAATGGGGGGCTTATTAGCAGTGAATAAAGGATCTGTTGAGCAACCTACTTTTACTATTATGGAATATAAGCCAGAGAATCCAATCAATAAACAGCCAATTGTTTTGGTAGGTAAAGGAGTTGTATACGATACAGGAGGACTTAGTTTAAAGCCTACACAAGGTTCAATGGATAGCATGAAAAGTGACATGGGAGGTGCTGCTTGTGTAGCTGGAGCAATTTATGTTGCAGCATTAAATCAGCTTGATGTACATGTAATAGGTTTAATTCCGGCAACGGATAATCGTCCAGGTGGAGATGCTTATGCTCCTGGGGATGTTATTAAAATGTATGATGGTACGACTGTTGAGGTTTTAAATACAGATGCAGAGGGTAGAATGATTTTAGCTGACGCTATTGCTTATGCAAATCAATACCAGCCTAGAGTAATTATAGATGCAGCAACTTTAACAGGTGCAGCTCTAGTTGTGGCAGGAGATCTAGCTTCTTGTATTATGGGGAATGATAAACAAATTATAGGCGAGTTAGTTAATTCTGGTTTTAAGGTTCATGAGCGTTTATGTGAACTTCCTTTTTGGGATGACTACAAAGACTTATTGAAGAGTAATGTAGCAGATATGAAAAATATTGGAGGAAGATTCGCAGGAAGTATAACTGCAGGTAAATTCTTAGAACACTTTGCTAAATATCCTTATGTGCATATTGATATAGCAGGACCAGCTTGGATGGATTCTCCTAGAGATTACAAAGGAGTTGGAGGAACTGGAAGTGGAGTGAGAACATTAGTTAACTTTTTGGCTAATTACCAGGGTTAAGAAAATCAATAAAATAAAAGGGCAAAAACATAGTTTTTGCCCTTTTTCTATTTTCATTACTTTGTAGCCGAGCTAGCAAAGTAAGTATAGTGTATTTATTGGGGTTGGTTAGTCTTGCTATTCCATAATATCACCAAAGTTACAGCTACAAGAACCAGTACTAGTCCTAATGCACTATAAAGGCTGAAGTATTCGTGGAAGAATATGCTTCCAATTACAACAGCAACTAAAGGTTCCATTGAACCAAGTATGGAGGTAATTGTACTTCCGGCATATTTAACAGCTAGTACTAAACATATATCTGAGATAAAAGTAGCGAAGAATCCTAATAATAAAAGATTAATCCAATCACTAGCTAGATAAATAGGTTGAATTCCTGTAGTTAATAAAGCATAGAAAAAGAAAATTAATCCTCCAGTGGAAAGCACATAGAAAGTCAGCGTTTCAAAAGGTAGAGTAGCTATCCTGGATTTATTCAATCCAACAATGTAAAGGCCATAAGTGAAAATGGTAATAGCAGATAGCCCTAGTCCTTTAAGTAAAGCCGGTGAGCTTTGTCCATGAATACACATAAGACCTACACCAATAAGGGAAAGGATACTTGCTAATAGTAGTACAGGGGATTTCTTTTCTTTAAAAAAGAAGATCATAACTGCACTTACAAATAAAGGATATAAGAAATGCAGAGTAGTAGAAAGTCCACTTGCTATATATTCATAAGAATCTACTAGATATTTTGCCGTAGCAGCATAAAGTAATGCTAAAAATAAAATAGTTAGTAAATCTTTTAGTTGGATTTTCAAGCTTATCTTTTTATAGGCACAAACTGCACCCATGGTCATACTAGAGAAAAAAAAGCGATAAAATAAAATGGTAGGAACACCTATGGTTACCATATCCTTTGGGCGCAACTCTTCCACCATTAAAGGAAGGCAGAAAAGAGGTACTAAACCAAAAGTACCAGAGGAAATTAAAGCGTAAATAATTCCTTTAAGATTTTTCATTATTGTTTAAAATATTTTTTTGCAAATATAAACCAAGATTTTCTTTAGTTACTAGTGCATATTAAGCTAGTGAGATATAGGGTATGCTAAGGGATGAGATTTATTTGTTTTATTTAACGGTTTAATCTGTCTAATTTTATTTTAAGTTATTATTTTACTTCATTTTAATTAAATTTATTACAGAAGTCTATTTATTGTTGTTTAATAGTTGTGTTTTATGTAAATAGCAGGCTGTTGTGTTTTTTTAATAATGTTAAAAAATACATTGGTCTTTTATACATTTATATGTACTTTTCCCTTTTTAAAACTATAAACTAACCATTATGAAATTTAAGATTTGTTGGACTAACATGGCTACTAAGGGAATTATTGGAGCCGCACTTTTGTTTAGCACATGGTCTAATGCACAGGGATCTGACCCAATTATTGAGGCAATTGTAAAAGAAGCTAGTGAAAATTCTCACCTAGAACAATATGCCTTTGAGTTAATAGATGTAATTGGACCAAGACTTGTAGGTACTCCTCAAATGATGCAAGCCCATAACTGGGTAGTAGATCAATACCAGGATTTAGGATTACAAGCGCGCAATGAGCAGTATGGAACTTGGAAAGGCTGGGAAAGAGGTACAACAAATGTTACCATGCTTTCACCAAGGATTAAATCTTTAGAAGCTACCCAATTGGCTTGGAGTCCATCAACTGCAAAAAATGGTGTTAGTGGGGAAGTAGTAATTTTAAAGGATGTAGACAACCCAGAGCAATTTGCTCAATGGTTGAAGACCATCAAAGGAAAGTTTGTAATGATTTCTCTATCCCATGAATCAGGGCGTCCTGATCACCAATGGAAAGAATATGCAACTAAGGAGTCTTATCAGAAGATGCAAGAAACCAAAAAACAAACTATTGAAAATTGGAATAAACGAATAGAAAAGACTGGTTATACTAGTAGAGAATTACCTCTAGTTTTAGAGCAAGCTGGAGCAGCAGGAATTGTAATGTCTTATTGGACTGGTACAATTGGAGCTAATAGAATTTTCTCTTCTATAAGTGAGAAAATACCAACAATTGATATTTCAAATGAAGATTACGGTTTATTGTATCGTTTAGCTCAAAATGGTAAAACCCCTACAATCAATGTTAACGTACAAAGTAAAGATTTAGGAGAAGTTCCTACCTTTAATACTATCTCTGAATTTAAAGGAAGTAAGTACCCAGATCAATATGTTGTTTTATCTGCGCACTTAGATAGTTGGGATGGAGGAACAGGGGCAACCGATAATGGGACAGGAGTTATCACTATGATGGAGGTAGTTAGGATATTGAAAAAAGTATTACCTAATCCTAAACGAACTATTTTAGTTGGAAATTGGGGGAGTGAAGAACAAGGACTAAATGGTTCTCGTGCTTTTGTAGAGGATAATAAAGATATTCTTCCTAATATTCAAGTACTCTTAAACCAAGATGCAGGTACAGGTAGAATTGATTATTTACCAGGAGAAGGATTTTTACATTCTTACGCCTTTATTTCCGATTGGTTATCCGGGGTGCCACAAGAGCATAAACAAGCTTTACAAACTAATTTTCCTGCAGCTCCTTCTGAAGGAGGATCCGATCATGCAGCATTTGTTAGCGAAGATGTTCCAGCTTTCTTTTTAAACTCGACAGAATGGGGCTACTCTGATTATACATGGCATACTAATAGAGATACCTATGATAAGATTGTGTTTGATGATGTAAAAAGTAATGCCATTTTAATTGCAATTATGGCCTATAAAGCAAGTGAGCAAGAAGAGCAGACATCTAGAGAGAAAATTGAGCTTCCTACCGATGCACAAGGTAATAAAAAGGCTTGGCCTACCAGTAAAGGGCCTAAAAGAACCTTTAAATAGTATAAAAGCTATCCAATATTTGGATAGCTTTTTTTACATAAAATTATCTTAAATAACAATCTAGTACATAGCTATAATATAGTTATGAGTAGGGTATAGTTTATTATTATGTGTTTATTTTGATAAAAGTTTAATTAATTATTTCTTTTATTGTGAAGTTGTTTTTTTATTTATTTGTAAGTGAAAGAGTATTTGTTTAATTTCCGCCTCGCAAACAAAACCTTAAACTATTAAAATATGAAAATTAACGTAGAGTTAAGTACACAAATTCGTAAAAGCGTACTAGCTGTAGCACTTTTATGTGGATCGGTTGTCCTAGCGCAAAATAACAATCCAGTTATAGATGCTATTATTAAAGAAGGAACAGAAAACTCCCATTTAAAAGAATATTCTTTTGAACTTTTAGATGTTATTGGACCTCGTTTAGTAGGTACTCCAGAGATGATGCAAGCACACAACTGGGTAATTGACAAATATAATGACCTAGGAATCGATGCGCGTAATGAAGAGTATGGTACTTGGAAAGGTTGGGAAAGAGGAACCTCTGAAATAACTATGTTAACTCCTAGAGTGCATACTATTGAAGGAATGCAGCTTGCATGGAGTCCTGCGAGTAAGAAAAATGGCGTTGAAGCAGAAGTAGTAATTCTAGAAGACTTTCAAAATAAAGCAGAATTCGAAGCTTGGTTAAAAACAATCAAGGGGAAAATCGTGATGATCTCTATGCACCAAAAGACTGGAAGACCAGATTATCAGTGGAAAGAGTATGCTACACCAGAGTCTTATCAAAAGATGGTAGATCAAAAGAAAGAGGATACTAAGAATTGGTCTAATCGTATTAAGAATACAGGATATACTGCAAAGACTCTTCCTCGTGCATTAGAAGAGGCAGGAGCTGTTGGAATCGTAACTTCTAACTGGAGTGGAGTAGTTGGAGCTAATAAAGTTTTTGCTGCTCATACAGATAAAATTCCAGCTGTAGATATCGCTTTAGAAGACTATGGTTTACTATACCGTTTAGTTGAGAATGGTAAAAAGCCTACTATTAAGATCAATACAAAGAGTAAAGATCTTGGAACAGTAGCTACATATAATACAATAGCTGAATTCCCAGGGAATGAGAAAAAGGATGAGTATGTAGTTTTATCTGCTCACTTAGATAGCTGGGATGGTGGAACAGGAGCAACCGATAACGGTACAGGAATTATTACCATGATGGAGGCAATGCGTATTTTAAAGAAAGTATTGCCAAATCCAAAGAGAACTATATTAGTTGGTAACTGGGGTAGTGAAGAACAAGGATTAAACGGATCTAGAGCTTTTGTAGCAGATCACCCAGAATTACACGATAAAATACAAGTAGTTTTTAACCAAGATAATGGTACAGGGCGTATAGCTAATATTTCAGGTCGTGGTTTCTTACATTCTTATGAGTTTTTAGGAGATTGGTTATCTAATGTTCCTAGCGAGTATAAAAAGGATTTACAAACAGATTTCCCAGGAAGCGCTATAGGTGGTAGCTCGGATCATATTTCTTTTGTAAGTAAAGATATACCTGCTTTTATGTTAAGTTCATTAGGTTGGGGGTATGGAAACTATACATGGCATACTAATCGTGATACAGCAGATAAGTTAGTGTATGATGACCTTCAAAATAATGCTATACTAATTGCAATCTTAGTTTATATGGCGAGTGAGCAAGAAGATAAAGTAAGCAATGAAAGAGCAGTTTTACCTTTATTAAAAGATGGTACTCGTTTACAGTGGCCAGAGAGTAAAGGACCAAAGCGTACTTTCGACTATTAATTTATTAAGGCTTTTATAAAAAGTATATATAAATGTGTTGTAATAAAAAACAGCTTGTAGAATTCTACAAGCTGTTTTTTTTATTAAAGTAAATTAGCTCTTTTTAGTAAAGGATCTACCTTAGGTTCTTTCCCACGGAAATTAATATATAAGTCCATTGGATGTTTAGTTCCTCCTTGCGATAAGATATTTTCTTTGAATTTAGTAGCCACTTCTTTATTAAAGATTCCTTTTTCTTGGAAGTATGCAAATGCATCTGCATCTAAAACCTCTGCCCACTTATAACTGTAGTACCCTGAAGAATATCCACCTTGGAAAATATGAGAAAAGGAAGTACTCATTGCATTTTGCTCTACATCTGGAAATAATGCAGTAGATTGGAATTGTTGTACTTCAAAATCTTTAATACTTTCAATTTTACTTGGATCTTGGCTATGGTATCCCATATCTAGAAGACCAAAACTTATTTGACGTATAGTTGCCATTCCTTGTTGAAAAGAAGCACTTTGTTTGATTTTTTCAATTAATTCCATAGGAATTACTTCTTTGGTTTGGTAGTGCTTAGCAAACAGTTCTAATGCTTCTTTTTCATAACACCAGTTTTCAAAAATCTGACTTGGAAGTTCTACAAAATCCCAATAAACATTTGTTCCAGACAAGCTTGGATAAGTTGTATTGGCTAACATACCGTGTAGGGCATGACCAAACTCATGGAATAGGGTTGTCACTTCATTGAAAGTTAAAAGTGAAGGTTTTGTTTGAGTAGGTTTAGTAAAATTACATACTATAGAGATATGTGGTCGATTATTTTGGTTGTTTAAAATATATTGACTCTTAAAACTAGTCATCCAAGCCCCATTTCTTTTGCCTTTTCTAGGAAAAAAGTCTGTGTATAGAAGACTGATATAGTTATTGTCTGCGTCGAAAACTTGGTAAACATCTACTTGCTCATGATAAGTATCGATGTCTTTTGCCAATTCAAATTTTAAACCAAAAAGTTTATTTGCTACAGCGAAAGCCCCTTGTAATACATTCTCTAAAGAGAAGTAAGGCTTTAAAATTTCATCATCTAAATTGAAGCGTTTTTGCTTTAGTTTTTCTGAATAATAAGCTGTGTCCCATTTTTGTAGGGTGTCAATTTGATCTAATTCTTTAGCAAATTGAGTTAATTCTTCTACTTCCTTTAATGCTGCTGGTTTAGCTTTTACTAATAGGTCATTTAAAAAGGTCAATACCTTTGTTGGGTTTTGAGCCATTCTTTGCTCTAAAACGAAATCTGCATGTGTAGGATAACCAAGTAGGTTAGCTCTTTGATGACGTAAGTTTACTAACTTAATAACATTTTTTTGGTTGTCATGTGCATTATTTTGAAATCCTTTGGCTCCTTGGGCTATGGCTAATTCTTTTCGTAGTTCACGGTTGTCCGCATAGGTCATAAAAGGAATATAGCTAGGATAGTCTAGAGTAAAGACCCATCCTTGTTTACCTAAGTCTGAAGCGGTTATTTTTGCCTGCTCAATTTCTGTAGCTGGTAAACCACTTAAGTCTTTTTCATCGGTGATATGCAGATGATAATTATTTGTCTCAGCAAGTACATTTTGACCAAAGTCTAAAGAAGTAGTTGCTAAATCTGTATCGATTTTTCTTAAGGCCTCTTTTTCCTGATCATTTAGCAGTGCTCCATTACGTACAAAGTCTTGATAATTCTTATTCAATAAAGTTTGCTGCTCCTGTGTAAGAGTTAAACTATCCTTTTGCTGGTAAACCGTTTTTATCCTTTTAAAAAGATCTTCATTTAATGTAATATCATTGCTGAATTGTGTTAATAGCGGAGCAATTTCCTGGGCAATTTCTTGCGTTTGGTCATTAGTTTCAGCAGAGTTGAGGTTAAAGAATAAGTTAGAAAGCACCTCTAGATGCATCCCTGTAAAAGCAAGAGCTTCTATAGTATTCTCAAAAGTTGGCTGTTCTTTATTGTCTATAATTTGATTGACTTCTAATTTTGCTTGTGTAATAGCATTGGTAAAAGCTTCTTTGTAATCTTGTGTTTTTATCTCACTAAAAGGAATGCTTTCCAATTTAGTTTGAAAAGGTTTATTTAAAATTGACATGTTTTTAAAAAAATTAAATAGGTAATAGTATAAAAGTAAGGATTTTTATAGAAGTAAGCTGTTAAAGGATTGGGAATATTTCTTGTTTTATAGTCAAAGGTGAATTGCTCAGAAGGTGTTTTTTTGTTTTGTGCAAAAGCTATAATTTTGGTGTACATAAAAACATTAAACTATGTCTATTTTAAGTCAAGAGGAGCAAAGTCTTTTAAGAGAGCAAATTCTATTAGCTAATAACCAAGGTAGCTTAACCAAGGTACAGTTGGATATCTTATTTAAGCACAATTTATTTAATATGTTTGTGCCAAAGCAGTATAACGGCTTAGAGTTAGATTTTATAAAGGCTTTAGAAATCCAAGAATCCTTAGCTTATATTGATGGTAGTTTAGGATGGACTACTACTTTATGTAGTGGTGCTAATATGTTTGCGGGTTATTTACAACCCGCGGTATGTGAGGATATTTTTTCTAATCCTAAGGTTTGTTTCGGAGGGAGTGGCAAAGTAGGGGGTATAGCCCATAAAATAGGAGAAGAATATATTGTAAATGGTCAATGGAATATTGTCACAGGCTTGGAGCACTCCACTATCTTTACTGCTAACTGTCAAATTATTCAAGATGGTATAGTTTTGAAGAATCCTGATGGGAGTGATTTATACCGCTCTTTTTATTTTTTTGAGGATGAAATAACCATTCATAGAAATTGGGATATGATTGGATTAAAGGCTACAGGTAGCCATGGTTTTAGTGTTAAAGATGTTCAAGTAGGGGAAAATCGAGTGTTTAGTATTGTAAAGCAGGCTAGTTTTAATACAAATGCTATTTATCGTTTTCCGTTTTTTAGTTTTGCACGTTTTACTTTAGCTGTAAATCATTTGGGCATGCAACAAAATTTTTTAGATCAAGCAAAGAAATACTTTTTAGAACTGCCTTCTAACCCTTATTTAGAATTGCATTTGTCTGTTGTGGATACGATAGAGTCTAGTGTGAAACAACATAGAGAAGCTTTTTATTCTCTTGCCCGTGTAATTTGGGATAAGGTGCAAAATGATATTAGTTTTACCAAAGAAGATATAGTTAAAATTAATACTTTATGTAAAGATCTTGTCTATGAAGGTAGGAATAGTTTAAACCAAGTTCTCCCTTATTTAGGACTAGAATTATGTAGACGAAACTCCTGTCTTCAACTTATCTATAGTGACTTAATTACCGCTTGTCAGCATAGCTTATTTATAAGAGAGCAATGTTAGGTATAAATAAAATAAGCTCGACTAATAGCCGAGCTTATTTTATTTAATAATCAGTAATCTTCTTTTGTAAGTGAGAGGATTTACTGGAAGTCAATAATTATTATTTTAGGTCTTGAGCTGCTTTTAATACTGCTTGTTTTAGACCTTCTTTATATGCTATCATTTTGTCTAATAATTCTTGGTTTTGACTAGCAAGAATTTGTAAAGCCAAAAGACCTGCATTTTTAGCTCCATTTAAAGCTACAGTTGCTACAGGAACTCCTCCAGGCATTTGTAAGATAGATAAAACACTATCCCAACCATCTATAGAGTTGCTTGATTTTACAGGTACTCCAATAACTGGTAGTGGGCTCATAGAAGCTACCATTCCTGGAAGATGAGCTGCTCCACCTGCTCCAGCAATAATTACATTGATCTGGTTTTTATGTGCATTGGTAGAAAAGTCAACTAGTTTTTCTGGAGTTCTGTGTGCAGATACAATATCAACTTCTACATCAACACCAAATTCTTTGATAATATCAATGGCATCTTTCATGACAGGCATGTCAGAAATACTACCCATTACAACGGCTATTTTCATAGTTTATTTACTTATAACTTGGATTGTTTGTTTTACTTTTTGTGCAATTTCTCTTGCGCTTTGCATATCTTGGTTTACGATAGTAACATGTCCCATTTTTCTGAATGGACGTGTATCTCTTTTTCCATATATATGTGGAGTTACTCCTGGGATACTTAAGATTTCTTCCATTCCTTTATAGTGAACTTGGCCAGTATAGCCTTCTGCTCCAGCTAGGTTAACCATAATACCAGCTAACTTGCTTTCTGAGCTACCTAAAGGTAAATCTAAAATTGCACGTATGTGTTGTTCGAACTGAGAAGTAAAACTAGCCTCTATGCTGTAATGTCCAGAGTTGTGCGGTCTCGGTGCTACTTCATTAACTAAGATATCATCTTGGTTAGTTTGAAACATTTCTACAGCTAATAATCCAACGTGATCAAAACATTGAGAAGCTTTTAAAGCTACTTGAATGGCTTTTTCTGCAACTTCTTTATCAATTCTAGCAGGACATATAACATACTCGACTTGATTGGCTTCAGGGTGGAATTCCATTTCTACTACTGGGTAAGTAGTCACTTGTCCACTAGCACTTCTAGCAACAATTACAGCTAATTCATTTTTAAAAGGAATCATATTCTCTGCAATGCATTCTCCATCAGCAAGAGTGTTTAAGTCCTCTATATTGCGTACCACTTTTACACCATTGCCATCATATCCAAATTGGGCAGCTTTCCAAACAAAAGGAAGAGCTATCTGCTTGTCTAAGATACTCTGTTTTAGTGTTTCAAGATTTTCAAAACGCGTAAAAGGAGCTGTTGGAATTTGATTCTCGATATAGAATGCTTTCTGTTTTGCTTTGTTTTGAATTAAACGAAGTGTTTTTGCTGAAGGATATACTTTAACTCCTTCTGCCTCTAGTTTTTCTAGAGCATCTAAGTTTACATTTTCAATTTCAATAGTAAGTACATCTACTTGTTTTCCAAAGTCATATACCGTTTTGAAATCCATTAAATCTCCTTGCTCAAACTTAGTTGCTCCAAACTGAGCAGGTGCATCTTTGCTAGGATCTAAGATATAGGTTGCTATATCAAATTTGCGGGTTTCACTAAGTAGCATCTTACCTAATTGACCCCCACCTAATATTCCTAAACGGAAATCAGAGGAAAAGTAATTCATTGTGTCGTTGTATAGTTATGTTGCAAAGATACTTCAAAAAAGTAAAAAAATATAGCAATGTTACAATACCTTCTAAAGCTTAGTATAATTTTTAGTTTGATTTTTAATTTGTTAATTTTTAAAAGGAATATTTAGGAAGTTTCAGATTTGTTGGAACTTATTCCATTAAGGTAGGTTGGTGATAGAAAACATTACTAATAAAAAGTTAAATAATCTTTTTAACCTATTGAAAAATAAACTATATTTGAAATAATAGCGGTTGCGAATTTCTTAGCATTAGCAAGGTAGATTCCTGTAACTAATACTTTTCTATCCTGACTTTTTTGCTGATTTGCCCTTCTTAGAGATAGATAAGAATACAGGATGTAAATAGATAAGTTAGCTTTTGAGGAGATGAGGTGTTTTTAAAGATTGTCTTTGTAATTTAAGTGCATAGAAACCCCATCCTACTTAGTATAGGAAATCAAATCCTTTAGGCGAAAAGTAATAAAAAAACTCTTTCTTTTTGTATATTTGCACTTTATCAAATTACAAAACAATGGAAATACAAGTTTTAGACAAGAAATTTGTACCCTTTATTTCAGAGGAACAGATTCAAACTAGGTTAAAGGAATTAGCTAGTGAAATAGAAGTGGATTTACAAGGAGAAGTACCTGTATTCATTGGAGTGTTAAACGGATCTTTCATGGTGCTTTCAGATTTAGTAAAGCATTATAAAGGAGCATGTGAGATAAGTTTCGTGAAAATGGCTTCCTATATAGGAACACAGAGTACGAATCAAGTGAATCAATTACTAGGATTAGATATCGATGTAACAGATCGCGTAGTAATTATTATTGAAGATATAGTTGATACTGGTAATACAGTAGTGGCTTTGAAAAAGCTGTTTGATCAACAAAGAACTAAAGAAGTGAAAATTGCTACGTTATGCTTAAAGCCTGAAGCTTATGATAAAGACATAGTTTTAGATTATGTAGCATTTGAAATTGAGAATAAGTTCATCGTAGGATATGGAATGGATTATGATAAACACGGACGTAATTTAGCGGAGATTTATCAGATAAAAGAATAATTTAACAATACACTAAAAGGTAAACAATACAAAATGATTGCAATAGTTTTATTTGGAAAACCAGGTGCTGGTAAAGGTACACAAGCAGAATTTCTTAAAGAAAGATATAACCTGACTCATATATCAACAGGAGATGTTTTTCGTTACAATTTGAAAAATGCTACAGAATTAGGTAATAAAGCAAAAGCTTTTATTGATAAAGGAGAATTAGTTCCAGATTCAATTACAATTGATATGCTAGCAGATGAAGTTGCTAAGAATATGGATAAAGCTGGTTTTTTATTTGATGGTTTCCCAAGAACTATTACGCAAGCTGAAGCTTTAGAAGAATTACTAAAACAAAAAAACATTCGTTTTGTTGGTACTGTTGGTATCGATGCTGATGATGAGGTTTTAGTAGAAAGAATTCTAGAAAGAGGAAAAACAAGTGGTCGTAGCGATGATCAAGATGCGGAGAAAATTAGAAACCGTTATCAAGAATATAATGAGAAGACAGCTCCTTTAATTGATTTTTATACTAAAGAAAATAAGTATAATGCAATTAATGGTATTGGAGAAATCCATGAAGTAACAGAAAGATTAAATAATGTTATCGATAACATTATAAAGTAAGTTTTATACTAAAGGTTATTCAAAGTCCTGTTTATATAACAAGACAAGTGGAAAAAAAACATCGATTATGACTGAAGGGAATTTTGTAGATTACGTAAAGATATATGTAGCCTCTGGTAAAGGTGGTAGAGGATCCACGCATTTACACCGTGAAAAATTTATTGAAAAAGGTGGACCTGATGGAGGTGATGGTGGACGTGGAGGACATGTTTACATTGTCGGAAATGAAGGCCTGTGGACACTTTATCATTTAAAGTTTGCTAGACACATCAAAGCTGAACACGGTGGAGATGGAGCGAGTTCTCGTAGTACTGGTGCAGATGGTGCAGATCGTTATATTGAGGTTCCATTAGGAACAGTAGTGAAAGATAAAGAAACTGGTGAAGTACTTTTCGAAATTACTAAAAATGGCGAAAAGAGAATAGTAGCTGAAGGTGGTAAAGGAGGATTAGGAAACTGGCACTTTAGAAGTTCAACTAATCAAACTCCACGTTATGCTCAACCAGGTATTCCTGCCCAAGAACTAGATATTGTTTTAGAATTGAAAGTTCTTGCAGATGTAGGTTTAGTTGGATTTCCAAATGCTGGAAAATCGACTCTATTATCTGTTTTAACTTCAGCAAAGCCTAAAATTGCGGATTATCCGTTTACCACTTTAAAACCAAACTTAGGAATTGTAGCTTATAGAGATTTCCAATCTTTTGTGATGGCGGATATTCCTGGTATTATTGAAGGGGCAGCCGAAGGTAAAGGTCTTGGACATTATTTCTTAAGACATATTGAAAGAAACTCAACTTTATTATTTATGGTTCCAGCCGATGCAGAAGATATCGTAAAGGAATACGAGATTTTATTAGATGAGTTAAGAAGATATAATCCGGAGATGTTAGACAAAGATCGTTTAATTGCTATTACTAAGTGTGATATGTTAGATGAAGAATTAATTGAGGAATTGACTCCACAATTAAATGAAGGGTTTAAAGACACTCCTTATCTTTTTATTTCTGCCGTAGCAAATAAAGGATTAGTAGAGCTGAAAGATAAACTTTGGCAAATGCTAACAAAATAATATTAGCTAGAAGCTATTAAAAGCCGATTTTTTTAAGATCGGCTTTTTTTATATAGTATTGTTTTTTAACTATTTATTTATCAGATAATAAAGTATATTCGTATTAATTAACACTTATAGAATTTATGAAAAAAATTATTTTAATTCTTACCGCTTTTCTCTTATTAGGGCCTAATCAAATAAGAGCAAACGAAGGTATGTGGTTTTTGATGTTCATTGAACGCTTGAACCAAACAGATATGGAAAAGATGGGGCTGCAATTAACTGCGGAAGAAATCTACAGTATAAATAACCACTCTTTAAAAGACGCTATTGTACAATTCGATGGAGGGTGTACAGCTGAGATTGTTTCAAAGGAAGGTTTGTTGTTTACTAACCACCATTGTGGATATGATAAAATAGCAGACTTAGCTACTCCTGAGGATGATATTCTAACGGATGGTTTCTGGGCTAAGGACAAAGCTTCGGAACGACATGCAGAAGGTTTATCTGTACGTTTTTTTGTGCGCATGGATAATGTTACAGATCGTATCTTAGGTGTGGTAAATGATCAGATGAACGAAGCAGAGCGTGAGAAGGCAATTAACCAAGAAATTGAAAAAATCCAAAAAGAGAATAACGAAAACGGAAAGTATACTGTATCAGTGAAATCCTTTTTTCAAGGAAATGAATTTTACTATTTTGTGTATGAAGACTTCCAAGATGTTCGTTTAGTAGGAACACCTCCTAATAGTATTGGGAAATTTGGTGGAGATACTGATAACTGGGAATGGCCAAGACATACTGGTGACTTTTCTATCTTCAGAGTATATACAGACAAAGATGGTAACCCAGCTAAATACTCTTCGGATAATATTCCTTTAAATCCAAAACACTATTTACCTGTTTCAATTAAAGGGATTCAAGAAGATGACTTCGCTATGATTTTAGGATACCCTGGTAGAACAAATCGTTGGATGCCTGCTCAAGGGGTATATCAAAATATTGAATTTGCATACCCAGCTTGGGTAGAAGGATCGAAGTTAGGTATGGATGTGATGAAAAAGCACATGGATAAAAATGACCAAGTTCGATTAAACTATGCGTCTAAATATGCTGGAGTTGCTAATTATTGGAAGAATCGTCAAGGAATGATCGATGCTTTAAATGAGCACAAAACAGTTCAGACTAAAACTAAAGAAGAAGAAGCTTTTAATGCTTGGGCAAACCAACCTGAGAACAAAGAAGAATATGGGCAGGTGATTGCGGATTTGAATGCTTATTATGCAGCTACAAATCAAAAAGCAAAACACGATAATTATTTAACCACTATGCTTCGTACTTCTGCTATGATTGGTTTACCAAGTCGTATGGAAAGAAATCTATCAGAATATATTGCATTACCAAAAAGCAAACGTACCAAAGAACTTCCAGCTTTAAAGCAATTGGTTCATGATAGATTCTTAGGAGTAGATCAGGCTTTAGAAAAAGAAATGCTTGCTAATCAACTTTCTCTTTATTGGCAAAGAAATCAGGGATATCCAGTATCTTCATATGTGCAGGAAATAGCCAAAGAGTATAACGGAGATTTCCAGGCCTATGTTTCCAAAGTTTTTGATACAAGTATTTTTGCTAGTGAAACTTCTCTAGATAGCTTCTTAAAGAATCCTTCTGAGAAAGTATTGGAGAAAGACCCATTACTTCTTCTAAGTAAAGATTTAATGCAAATGTATCGTCTTAAGAGTGACGAGTTGGCAAAATTAGAGGACAAGTATTTACGTGCATATAGATTATTTGTTGCTGGTATTTTGAAAAATGACCCACAAGGTAAATACTATCCAGATGCAAACTCTACTTTGCGTTTAAGCTATGGAGCAGTTACGCCTTTACCTAGAAATGGAAAAGTGAATGATGCTAGTGAAAACTGGTTTACTACTTTAGATGGAACCATTGCTAAGCATGTTCCAGGTGATGAGGAATTCGAAGTGCCTAGTAAATTAATCCAATTGAATCAAGAAAAAGACTATGGTAGATATGCCGATAAACAAGGTGCTTTACCGGTTAACTTTTTAACCAACCACGATATCACAGGGGGGAACTCTGGGTCACCTGTTTTGAATGGCAAAGGGGAATTAATTGGTTTAGCCTTTGATGGAAATATTGAAGCAATGGCAGGAGATGTTATTTTTGATCCTGAATTACAAAGAGCAATTAATGTTGATATACGCTATGTACTTTTCGTTATCGATAAGTATGCGGGAGCTCAAAATATAATTGATGAGTTAACGATAGTGGAGTAATAAAAAAAATGTCTAAAGAAATTTAGACATTTTTTTTTTGGTTTTATTCATAAATAATAGGTGTTTGAAAGAATTTTAATTGTTTTTACTAGTTATTTCGCTTTATAAGACGTATAAATATATTCAAGCAGATTATGTAAAATAATAAAGTTGTATTTTTACCTGCAAAGAGTAGAATTCTATAAAAAAAAATATATACAATGCGTTTACATTTTATCGCAATTGGGGGTAGTGCTATGCATAACTTGGCTTTAGCTATGCATGCAAATGGGCATATCGTTACTGGAAGTGACGATGTGATTTTCGAGCCTTCCAAACAAAGACTTTCTGAAAAAGGATTATTACCTAGTGAATTAGGATGGTCTGTAAATAATATTACTTCTGATATTGATGCAGTAATTCTTGGGATGCATGCTAAGGCAGATAATCCTGAGTTAATAAAAGCCAAGGAATTAGGCTTGAAAATATATTCTTACCCTGAGTTTATTTACAATCACTCTAAAGATAAGACAAGAGTTGTAATAGGTGGTTCCCATGGAAAGACTACTATAACAGCTATGGTTTTACATGTAATGAAATACCATGATAGAGATATAGATTATTTAGTTGGTGCCCAACTAGATGGTTTTGATACAATGGTACACCTTAGTGAAGACAATGAGTTTATTTTAATCGAGGGGGATGAGTACTTGTCATCTGCTATAGATTTACGCCCTAAGTTTCATTTATATAACCCTAATATTGCTTTAATAAGTGGTATTGCTTGGGACCATATAAATGTGTTTCCTACGGAGGAAAACTACATTGAACAATTTAAAATCTTCATTAAGAAGATGGTTAATGGTGGTATTCTTATTTATAATAGTGAGGATTCCTTACTTAATCAAATCGTAGAAGATAGTGAACAACCTATACGTAAGATACCTTATGAAACACCAGAGTACCAGGTAATAGATGGTGTTGCTTATTTAGATACCCAAGATGGCCCTATGCCATTGGAAGTTTTTGGAAAACACAACTTATCTAACTTACAAGGAGCTAAGTGGGTTTGCCAGAATATGGGGATTGATGAAGAGGATTTCTATGAAGCAATTTCTAGTTTCAAAGGGGCTTCTAAGCGTTTAGAGAAAATTTATAAAGATGACAAAACGGTTGTCTTTAAAGATTTTGCTCACTCTCCATCTAAAGTTAAAGCATCTGTGGAAGCAGTAAAGGAATTATTCCCTAATAGAAATGTTATAGCTTGTTTAGAGCTTCATACTTATAGTAGTTTAGATCCAAGTTTTTTAACGCAATACAGAGGTACTTTAGATAAATGTGATCAAGCAATCGTTTTTTATAGTTTAGATGCAGTTAAAGTAAAAGGTTTAAAAGAGATATCTAAAGCTGAGCTAGAAGCAGGCTTTGCATTACCTTCTTTAGTATCTTATACGAACTCTTCTGAATTTAAAGATTTCCTGAATAATGTTGATTTAAACAATAGTGTTTTATTGTTTATGAGTTCGGGAAATTATGGTGGTTTAGATTTAAATGAATTTTTACAAAATAGAATAACATAATAAATAAATATGTATACAATTACTCCAGAGAATATATTATTAATAGGTTCAGTTCTTTTATTTATAAGTATTTTGGCTGGCCGAACTTCCTTTAAATTTGGTATCCCTGTCTTATTAATGTTCCTTTTTATTGGAATGTTAGCAGGCTCAGAAGGAATAGGTGGCATTTACTTTGACAACCCTTCCGTAACCCAATTTGTAGGGATGGTTTCTTTAAACTTTATATTATTTTCTGGAGGATTAGATACTCATAAAGATGATATTCGACCCATTGCCACTCAAGGAGTTGTTTTGTCCACTCTAGGAGTTTTACTAACAGCATTTGCTGTGGCTGGGTTTGTATATTATATTACTCCATTTAACTTTTTAGAATCTCTATTATTGGGTTCTATCGTGTCTTCTACTGACTCGGCTGCTGTATTCTCCATCTTAAGGAGTAAAGGCTTAGGCTTAAAGAATAATATTCGTCCAATGCTTGAATTGGAAAGTGGAAGTAATGATCCGATGGCCTATGTTTTAACCATTACTGTTATTGGGTTTATGCAAATTCCTGAAACCAGTTGGGCATCTGTTTTAGAATCTTTCGCATTACAAATGCTTATTGGTGTAGCTATAGGATACCTTATGGGGAAAGTAGGTCGTTTTGTTTTGAATAAATTAGATCTAGGTTATGAAGGCTTATATATGGTTATAGTACTTGCCTTAATGTTCTTTACTTTCTCATTTACCGATTTAATTAAAGGGAATGGATTCTTAGCTGTTTACTTGGCAGGTTTGGTTTTGGGTAACTCTAAGATTATCCATAAAAAGCAAATTATTCGTTTCTTTGATGGGATGGCATGGATTATGCAAATTGTTTTATTCTTGACATTAGGATTGTTAGTTTTCCCTTCTGAAATTATTGCAGTTGCTGGAATAGGAATTGCTATTTCTATTTTTATGATCTTAATCGCACGTCCTGTAGCAGTATTTATTTGCTTAGCCTTTTTTAAAATTGATATTCGAACCAAAATTTTCGTATCTTGGGTAGGTTTAAGGGGTGCAGTTCCTATAGTATTTGCAACTTATCCTATGGTAGCTGGGATTCAGGGAGCGGATACAATATTTAATATAGTGTTTTTCATTACCCTTATTTCTATACTATGTCAAGGTAGTACTATTTCTATAGTGGCAAAGTGGTTAAATTTAGATTTACCTGAAACGGAGAAATTGAAAGAACAATTAGCCCTAGATTTAGACAATAGGGAAATGACCTTGATGGCAATTGTGGATGTAAAGGATTATTATCCTGTTGTAAACAAAAGTTTGGTAGATATCGATTTACCAGCAAGTGTAATCATTGCAATGATTCGTCGTAATAAACGCTTCTTTATTCCTAATGGGTCTACTATTATTGAGCCAGGGGATAAGATTGTTTTCCTAGCAAGTGATAGAGAACAAAAGCGTCAAACTACCGCTTTCTTTAGAGGAGAGGGAGTTTTGGGATTGGACTAGTTTTTAATAGAAAGAGTATTAAATATAAATTTTTATTATTATGATCACCAATGAAGATCCTAGAGGAAATTTGCCAGAGCATGAGCAGGCAAGTTTCAAGGCATTAAGCCTAGGTATGGGAGGACTAACTAATAGTGAAGTTCTTTCTTTGTTACTTTGTGACAAACAAGGTAGTGTTCAAGTTTTAGAGGCAAGCGATAAAATCCTTAGTGCTGCAAACTGAAGCTTAGAAGATTTAGCTCGTTATAATTTTCATGACTTATGTGAAATCCATAGCTTGGATAGACATGTGGTATTGCGAATATTAGCGGCTTTCGAATTGGGGAGGAGGCGAAAGTTCATCCAAAAAAGAAAAAGCACTCCCATTACAAGTAGTGACGATGTTTATAAAATGATGCGTCCCTTACTACATGACTTACCTCACGAGGAGTTCTGAATATTAATTTTGAATAATGCCAATGTCGTTACTAATAAGGTTTGCCTAAGTAAAGGCGGTCTTATTTGTACCATTGTGGATTTGCGTATTTTATTTAAAGCTGCCTTGGATCACCGTGCAACAAGTTTGATTTTAATTCATAATCATCCTTCAGGGAATCTGATTCCAAGTGAGGCAGACTTCGCTGTTACCAAACGTATTCAAGCAGGTGCATCTACATTAGACATTCGAGTATTGGATCATGTTATTATTAGCTCAGAAGGTTTTTATAGTTTCGCAGATAAAGGAGAAATATAACTAATCAACGAGCAAAAAGAGATTTTTTTAATTTAAGCACATATACAAGTTGAAGACGAATAAATTTAAGGGGAAGACGGATATTTTCTTTGACCTAGATCATACTTTATGGGACTTTGAAAAGAATTCTGCCTTAGCATTTGACAAAGTAATACAAGAGTTAGAGTTACCTTTCTCTTCCGATAAATTCTTACATTTTTATAAAGATATAAATGAAGAGTATTGGGATAAGTACAGTCTAAATTTGGTTACTAGGGAACAGCTTAGAGTGGGCCGTATAACCGATACGTTCCTAGCTTTAAATCATGTTTCTAATACCCAGGAAGTAGATCAAGTAGGGGAGTTATATCTTAATTACCTGCCAGAGTTTAATCATTTGCTAAATGGAGCCGAAGAACTATTAAACTATCTTAAGCCAAAATATGGCTTACATATTATAACTAATGGTTTTGGAAATGTGCAACAATCTAAATTGAGAAACGCTGGTATATTAGACTATTTTAGTACTGTAACGGATTCAGAAAATGCAGGTGTGAAAAAACCAGATGCTAGAATTTTTAACTATGCTTTAGATAGTGCCAATACTACAGTTAATAAAGCTGTTATGGTAGGTGATAATTTACTAGCAGATGTACAAGGTGCTATTGGAGTAGGAATGGATGTTATTTACTATAACGAAGGCAAAAAGCCTACTACTATAGAGGTAGCTCAAGTCCATGATTTAACACAGATTAAATTATTGCTATAAGCGTTCAAAGCTTTGTATTATGCTAAAAAAAAACCAAGAGGCAGATTGCTTCTTGGTTTTTTTTTAGTAATTATATTTTAAGTTCCATCGGTTTCTTAGAAACTCTCTAGTTGCATTTTCTCTATTGTTTTGGCCAGGATTATAAAATAGAGTTCCACTTAACTCATCCGGTAAGAACTCTTGGTAAGCAAAGTTGTTTTCATAATCATGAGAGTACTTGTACTCTTGTCCATAACCTAATTCTTTCATTAATTTGGTTGGTGCATTTCTTAAGTGAATTGGTACACTTAAGTCTCCAGTTTGTTTGACTACTTGTTGGGCTTGGCCAATGGCAAGATAAGTGGAGTTGCTCTTTGGTGAAGTTGCTAAATAAATGGCGCATTGACTTAGTAGAATTCTACTTTCTGGATTACCGATAACGGAAACTGCTTGAAAAGTAGAAGTTGCCATAATAAGAGCCGTTGGATTTGCATTTCCAATATCTTCCGAGGCTGCAATAACTAATCTTCTTGCGATAAACTTCACATCTTCTCCACCTTCAATCATTCTTGCAAGCCAGTATACTGCTCCATTAGGGTCGCTTCCTCGAATGGACTTTATAAATGCAGAAATAATATCATAGTGTTGCTCTCCAGTCTTATCATAGAGGACTGTATTTTTTTGAATAATACGCATCACCATTTCATCGGTGATTATTATTTTATTGCTAGAGGTTGAATTGATAATTAGTTCAAAGGTGTTAAGAAGTTTTCGTCCATCCCCTCCAGAGAGTCTAAATAAGGCTTGGGTTTGTTCTAGTATTATTTCTTTGGATTGAAGAATTTTGTCTTCTTTTAATGCACGATGTAGTAAGTTCTCTAAATCTTCCTTTACGAAGGCATTTAGGGTGTATACTTGGCAACGAGATAAAAGGGCTGGTATAACTTCAAAGCTTGGGTTTTCTGTTGTTGCCCCTATAAGAGTTACCCATCCTTTCTCCACTGCTCCAAGTAAAGAGTCTTGTTGAGATTTGCTAAAGCGGTGAATCTCGTCAATAAAGAGTATAGGGTTTTTAGCAGTAAACAACCCTGGTGCAGCTTTAGCTTTATCGATGACTTCACGAATGTCTTTAACTCCTGCATTAATTGCACTAAGTGCAAAGAAAGGTCTTTCACTTTGCTGAGCAATAATTTGGGCTAAAGTAGTTTTACCCGTACCAGGAGGTCCCCAGAAAATCATAGACGGGATAAAACCCATTTTCAATTGGTTGGTAAGTATACCATTTGGTCCAACTAAATGACTTTGACTGACATATTGATCTAAGGTACGAGGTCTAACTCTTTCTGCTAAAGGTGCGTCCATAATTGATTTATTTGTAGTGTAAAAATACAATGCTTTTTCAAAGTTACAATATAATTCTTTATGCAGCTTTAGACGTTATAAAGCCAGAATGTACAGGGAAGGTTAAGTTCTCAGAGAATCAGAGAAATCACTGTAAAGTTTTTTATTCTTCTTTTGGGAGTAGTAGTTTTATAAAGGGGTTTTGTAGTTTCGGATAACAAAATCTAAAACAGTTTGTAAGATGTCTCCCATGGATTGGCAGGTTTTAAACTTTATGTCTTTTGTTATCTTAAATAATCCCATTTTAAGTTCATCAACTCTGTTAGGTGTAGAGATGCGATCTTGCCTCATTACCTTAACCAAGTTTTCAACTCTTTCTTTATTGCTCGTAGTACGTCTAACAAGTACAGATCTTATTTCCTTACGGTATTGTTCGATAGAGTTTTGTTTTAGTTTTTTTAATACCATATCAACCATTACAAAATTCTCTTTGTAAAATTGAGGTAAATAAAACTTATAGTTACCTTCATAGGCTTCTTGATCGAAGTCTATGGCTCTAATTTTATAGTTTACTTGATCGAAATCATGGGTGGGAATAACTACATAATTATAGGAACGCATATCACCTAACAATCCAATGAAGCATTTTTCATTGAATTTTACAAACTCTTTTGCAATTTGGGACTTTTCTAATTCTGTACATTTTGGAAGGTAATCAGCAATGAAAATGTCTCCTGGTATTCCTAATATATGCTCTTCAATTAATGTGTCTTCATATACCAGGTAGTTCATAGTATAAGGAGAGAGCATTTCCTCTACTTCTAAACCATATATTCTCGAAGCATCTGCTTTTTTTATATATAAGTTTGTAAAGTTATCGTTTAAGACATTTCTTACTCGAATCCTAAAGGGTTTTGAGTTTCCGAAAGAACAGTAATCTATACTGTCAATAGTTAGATATGCAATAGAATCTAGTCCACCATCTGAATGTAAAAAGGTATATGCTCTAATTAAAGAAGCTTTTATTTCTTCATATTCAAATTCGGGATAGTAGACTCTAAGCCATAAAGTGTCATTGCCATGCTTATCCTCTAAGTTGATGTAGCCTGAGAATCGCATAAGGTCTTCATAGGATACACTAGTTGTGGTGATGCGTTTATATTTTTCCAAATAGGCCCTTAGTAAAGGGCTTATTTGGAAATGTGGTTTTTTCTTTAAGGCTTTAATGTCTTTCAATGCTTATCTTCTTTGTCTGATTGCTTCATATAGGAAAGCTCCACAAGCAACAGATACATTTAAAGAATCAATTACACTATGCATTGGTAATTTAGCTTGTTGGTCAATTATTTTTAAAACAGAAGGATTGATTCCTCTGTCTTCACTTCCCATGATTATAGCTAAAGGTACGTTTAAATCTGTATCATAGATCAAATTTTCTGCTTTTTCTGTAGCACCTAATGTAATGACACCAGAACCTTGTAGGTAAAACACAGCATCTTTAATATGATCTACTTTACAAATAGGTATGTTAAATACAGCTCCAGCTGAAGTTTTTACTGTATCTCCGTTTACTGGTGCAGCTCCATTTTTAGAAATAATTATTCCGTCTACTCCACAACATACGGCTGTACGGATAATAGCACCAAAGTTTCTCGCATCAGAAAGTTGGTCCAGGATTAAAAAAAGAGGTTTGTCTTTATTTTCTAAAACCGATTCCACTAATGTTTCTAATGGTACAAAAGAAATTGGCGCAATACTAGCAACAGCACCTTGGTGGTTTTTGCTTGTAAGGCGATTTAGTTTTTCAACTGGTACATAAGAAAAGTTAATGTTATTCTTTTTAAGAGCTTTAAGAAGGCTACTCATAAGTTCTCCATTAGCATCTTTTTGAATAAATACTTTGTCTATATCTTTTCCTGCTTCAATGGCTTCGATAATTGCGCGAATACCAAAAATTTGATTGTCTTTGTCCATGATACAAAGGTAAATATATTTTGTTATAGTAATAGGTCACTAAGCTAAACTTATTGACTTATTCTTGTTTTTTGCTGTGTTGTTTATCCGTTGTTAATAAAGTCAGTAGGTCAGTAAAGATTTTGGAATTGGGTTATTACGGAATAATAATTAATTTAAAGTAAGTAAGAGACTTTATTAGGTAATAACTAATTTTAAAGAGGGTTATTCCTAAGCAAGTTGTTGTATGTTAAAATATTATTAATAAATAAAGTTTTTTTTCTGCGTTTATTTTTCCTTTTAATCTTTAAAGAGAGGATGGTTTTTTGTCCCTAAATAACTTTCATGCCTTTGTTTCTCTTGCTTTTTGGACCTTTAGTGTTGATTTTAAGATAGCTGGCTCTTTAATTAAAGATGATTTCGATGAAAAAAAAATGAACAATATCATTGAAAATTAGTGTTTTGCCTTTTGAAAAACAAAATAAAGTTCATACATTTGCAACCCCGTATATAGTGCGGGATAATATATTGTAGAAATTATTAATAAACATTATGCCAACAATTCAACAATTAGTAAGAACAGGGAGAACCCAATTGACTAAGAAGAGTAAATCGGTTGCTTTGGATTCTTGTCCTCAAAGAAGAGGTGTTTGTACACGTGTTTATACTACTACGCCAAAAAAACCTAACTCTGCAATGCGTAAAGTTGCAAGGGTACGTTTGACAAATGGTAATGAAGTAAACGCTTACATCCCAGGTGAAGGACACAATTTACAAGAGCACTCGATAGTATTAGTTAGAGGTGGAAGGGTGAAAGATTTGCCAGGTGTTAGATACCACATTGTACGTGGAGCTTTGGATACTGCTGGAGTAAACGGTAGAACACAAAGAAGATCTAAATACGGAGCAAAACGCCCTAAAGACAAAAAATAATCGTATAAACGTTTAAGAACAAGACATGAGAAAAAGACAGGCTAAAAAGAGACCTCTTTTACCGGATCCAAAGTTTAATGACCAGTTAGTAACACGTTTCGTGAACAACTTAATGTGGGATGGGAAAAAGTCTACAGCGTTTAAAGTTTTCTATGATGCTTTAGCAATTGTAGAAGAGAAAAAACAAGATGAAGAAAAAACTTCATTAGATATGTGGAAAGATGCATTAACTAACGTTATGCCACACGTAGAGGTACGTTCTCGTCGTGTTGGAGGAGCTACTTTCCAAATTCCAATGCAAATTCGTCCAGATAGAAAAATTTCTATGGCAATGAAATGGATGATTTTATATGCTAGAAGAAGAAATGAGAAATCTATGGCTGCTAAATTAGCATCTGAAATCTTAGCTGCGGCTAAAGAAGAAGGAGCTGCTGTTAAGAAGAGAATGGATACTCATAAAATGGCTGAAGCGAATAAAGCATTCTCTCACTTTAGATTTTAATCCATACAGAAACTATATACAATGGCAAGAGATTTAAAATATACAAGAAATATTGGTATCGCTGCTCACATCGATGCTGGTAAAACTACGACTACAGAGCGTATTTTGTTCTACACAGGTAAAAACCACAAAATGGGAGAGACTCACGAAGGATCTTCTACAATGGACTGGATGGAGCAAGAGGCTGAAAGAGGTATTACTATTACTTCAGCTGCGACTACTTGTACGTGGAGTTTCCCAACGAAACAAGGTGAGAAGACACCTGAGTCAATGGAATACCACTTCAATATTATTGATACTCCGGGACACGTTGACTTTACAGTAGAAGTTAACCGTTCTTTACGTGTATTAGATGGATTAGTTTTCTTATTTAGTGCAGTAGATGGTGTTGAGCCACAGTCTGAAACTAACTGGAGATTAGCTGATAACTACAAAGTTCCTCGTATGGGGTTTGTTAACAAAATGGACCGTCAAGGTGCAAACTTTTTAGGAGTTGTTCAGCAAGTTAAAGATATGTTGAAATCAAATGCTGTGCCAATTGTTTTACCAATTGGTGATGAAGCAGATTTTAAAGGTATCGTTGACTTAGTTAAAAACCGCGCTATCGTATGGCATGATGAGAATCACGGAACGACTTTTGACGTTGTTGATATTCCTGCTGATATGGTTGATGATGTAAAAAAATACAGAGGTCAACTAATCGAAGAAGTTGCTGGTTATGACGAAAACTTATTAGAAAAATATATGATGGATGAGTCTTCTATTTCAGAAGATGAAATTCATGCTGCACTTAGAGCTGCTACTTTAGATATGAGTATTATTCCTATGTCTTGTGGTTCTTCTTTCAAAAACAAAGGAGTGCAGTTTATGTTGGACGCTGTATGTCGTTACTTACCTTCTCCAATGGATAAGGAAGCTATCGAAGGTACTGATCCAAATACAGAGGAGCCAATTTCTCGTAAACCATCTGTAAGCGAGCCTTTCTCAGCTTTAGCATTTAAGATTGCTACAGATCCTTTCGTAGGACGTTTGGCTTTCTTTAGAACTTATTCAGGACACTTAGACGCAGGTTCTTATGTATTGAATACTCGTTCAGGAAACAAAGAGCGTATCTCTCGTATTTACCAAATGCACGCTAATAAGCAAAATGCAGTTGAGTACATTGAAGCAGGAGATATCGGTGCAGCAGTAGGATTTAAAGATATCAAAACAGGAGATACTCTTTGTGATGAGAAAAACCCTATTGTTTTAGAGAGTATGATTTTCCCAGACCCAGTAATCGGGGTTGCTATTGAGCCTAAAACTAAGGCAGATATGGATAAAATGGGTACTGCTCTTGCTAAATTAGCGGAAGAAGATCCAACGTTCACAGTTAAAACAGATAAGGCTTCAGGTCAAACTGTTATTTCTGGAATGGGAGAGTTACACTTAGATGTATTAATCGACCGTATGAAGCGTGAATTCAAAGTAGAGGTTAACCAAGGTGAGCCTCAAGTTGAATACAAAGAAGCACTTACACGTGGAGCTCAACACAGAGAAGTTTACAAAAAACAATCTGGTGGACGTGGTAAATTCGCGGATATTGTGTTTACAATCGGTCCTGCAGAGGATGTAGATGGTAAGCCATTCGTAGGATTACAGTTCGTAAATGAAGTAAAAGGTGGTAACGTTCCTAAAGAATATATCCCTTCTGTAGAGAAAGGATTTAGAGAAGCTATGAAGCAAGGACCTTTAGCTGGATTCGAAATGGATTCAATGAAAGTTACTTTAACTGATGGTTCTTACCACGCGGTTGACTCTGATGCTTTATCTTTCGAATTAGCTGCGAAAATGGGATACAGAGACTCAGCTAAAGCTGCAGGAGCTGTTATTTTAGAGCCTATTATGAAATTAGAAGTGTTAACTCCAGAGGAGAACATGGGAGATATCGTAGGGGATTTAAACCGTCGTCGTGGTCAAATCAACAGTATGGATGATAGAAATGGAGCTAAAGTTGTTAAAGCTTCTGTGCCATTATCAGAAATGTTCGGATATGTAACTACATTAAGAACATTATCATCAGGTAGAGCTACTTCAGTTATGGAGTTCTCTCACTATGCTGAAACACCTTCTAACATTGCAGAAGCTGTAATTGAAAAAGCAAAAGGAAACGCTTAATCTTAGAGAAAAATGAGTCAAAAAATCAGAATAAAATTAAAATCTTACGATCACATGTTGGTTGATAAATCAGCAGAGAAAATCGTAAAAACTGTAAAGAGTACTGGAGCTGTTGTAACAGGACCAATTCCTTTACCTACACACAAAAAGATATTTACTGTTCTTCGTTCTCCTCACGTTAACAAAAAAGCGAGAGAGCAATTCGAAGTTAGTTCATACAAAAGATTATTAGATATCTATTCTTCATCTTCAAAAACAATTGATGCTTTAATGAAATTAGAGTTACCAAGTGGAGTTGAAGTAGAGATCAAAGTGTGATAATCTACCGAAGATAAAACTTCTAAACTAAGTGCGATTTATCTCGCACTTAGTTTAAACAAACAATAAGAAAATAAATTTCATAATTAAATAAATATTTATGTCTGGGTTAATTGGAAAAAAAATCGGCATGACTAGTATTTTCGATGAAAATGGAAAGAATATTCCATGTACAGTAATCGAATGTGGTCCAAATGTCGTTACCCAAGTCAGAACCATAGAGGTTGACGGGTATGACGCGTTACAACTTGGTTTCGATGACAAGACAGATAAACATGCTACTAAAGCTGAGTTAGGTCACTTTAAAAAAGCTGGTACGTCTGCTAAAAGAAAAGTCGTTGAAATTAAGGAGTTCGAAGGTGAGTATAAATTAGGAGATGTTATCTCTGCTGATTTATTCGAAGAAGGTGAGTACGTAGATGTACAAGGTGTTTCTAAAGGTAAAGGATTCCAAGGGGTTGTTAAACGTCACGGATTCGGTGGAGTAGGTCAAGTTACTCACGGACAAAAAAACCGTTTAAGAGCGCCAGGATCTATTGGAGCGTCATCTTATCCTTCAAGAGTATTTAAAGGAATGCGAATGGCAGGAAGAACTGGAGGAGTTAATGTAACAATACAAAACCTTAGAGTTTTAAAAGTAGTTGCTGAAAAGAACCTACTTGTAGTTAAAGGAGCAGTTCCTGGACACAAAAACTCTTATGTAATCGTTCAGAAGTAATGGAAGTACAAGTTTTAGATATCACAGGAAAAGATACTGGTAGAAAAGTTGAACTTTTAGATTCAGTATTCGGTATAGAACCAAATAATCACGCAGTTTACCTTGATGTTAAACAATATTTAGCAAATCAAAGACAAGGTACTAGCAAAGCTAAAGAAAGAGCTGAAATTGCTGGAAGTACTCGTAAGATTAAAAAACAAAAAGGAACAGGAACGGCTAGAGCAGGAAGCATGAAGAATCCACTTTTCAGAGGTGGAGGTAGAGTTTTCGGACCAAGACCAAGAAGTTTCTCTTTAAAATTAAATAAGAGTTTAAAACGTTTAGCGAGAAAATCTGCTTTATCTATTATGGTAAAGGAATCAAATTTAATCGTTGTTGAAAACTTTAATTTTGAAACACCAAGTACTAAAAATTTCATCAATGTTTTGAATGCTTTAGGATTGGAAAATAAAAAATCTCTATTTGTGTTGGGTGAATCAAATAAAAATGTATATTTGTCATCACGCAATTTAGAGAAGGCTACTGTTGTAACTAACTCAGAATTAAGCACTTACGGTATTTTGAATGCTGGAAGAGTTGTATTAACTGAGGGTTCTGTAGCAGGAATTGTAGAAAACTTAAGTAAATAATAGGAGCATGAGTGTTTTAATTAAACCTATAATTACAGAAAAAATAACTAAAGACGGCGAAATTTTCGGCCGCTTTGGTTTTGTAGTTGATAGAAGAGCTAACAAAATCGAGATCAAAAAAGCTGTTGAGGCAGCTTATGGAGTTACTGTTGTTGGTGTAAATACTATGAACTATGCTGCGAAGCGTTCTGTTAAGTACACGAAAAGTGGTATGATCAACGCTAAAACTAATGCTTATAAGAAAGCAGTAGTTGAATTGAAAGAAGGAGAGAGTATAGACTTTTATTCAAATATCTAATAAACAATGTCAGTTAGAAAATTAAAACCTATTACCCCAGGTCAGCGTTTTAGAGTTGTGAATAGTTTTGACGCTATTACAACTGATAAGCCGGAGCGTAGTTTACTAGCACCGAAAAAAAAATCTGGAGGTAGAAATAGTCAAGGAAAAATGACCATGCGCTACATGGGTGGTGGTCATAAGCAAAGATATCGTGTAATTGATTTCAAAAGAGCAAAAGTTGGAGTTCCAGCTACTGTGAAATCAATCGAATACGATCCAAACCGTTCAGCATTTATTTCATTAATTGCTTACGCGGATGGAGCAAAAGCTTACGTTATCGCTCAAAGCGGTATGAAAGTAGGACAAACTGTAGTTTCTGGACCAGATGCATCACCAGAAGTTGGTAATGCAATGCCTTTAAGAAATATTCCTTTAGGAACTGTTATTTCTTGTATCGAACTACGTCCTGGACAAGGAGCAGTTATCGCTCGTTCAGCAGGTACTTTCGCTCAGTTAGTTGCAAGAGATGGTAAATACGCTACTATTAAAATGCCTTCTGGAGAAATCCGTTTGATTTTATTAGAATGTGTTGCTACTATCGGAGCTGTTTCTAACCACGATCACCAATTAATCGTTTCTGGTAAAGCTGGTAGATCTAGATGGTTAGGAAGAAGACCAAGAACAAGAGCTGTAGCAATGAACCCAGTAGATCACCCAATGGGAGGTGGAGAAGGTCGTTCGTCAGGAGGACACCCACGTTCAAGAAAAGGGTTACCTGCTAAAGGGTACAGAACTCGTTCTAAAGTTAAGTCGAGTAACAAGTATATCGTTGAACGTAGAAAGAAATAAAAGATTAAGACATGGCACGTTCGTTAAAAAAAGGACCTTATGTTCACTATAAATTAGAGAAGAAAGTTCAGTCAAACGTTGAAGGTGGAAATAAAGCTGTTATCAAAACTTGGTCAAGAGCTTCTATGATTACTCCAGATTTCGTTGGTCAAACTATCGCAGTACATAATGGTCGCCAATTTGTTCCTGTATATGTAACAGAGAACATGGTAGGACATAAATTAGGGGAATTTTCACCAACTAGATCGTTCAGAGGTCACGCTGGTGCAAAGAATAAAGGTAAAAAATAATAAGAAGCTATGGGAGTTCGTAAAAGAGAAAGAGCTGAGCAAATTAAGGAAGCTAACAAGCAAGTTGCTTTTGCTAAGCTAAACAATTGCCCTACTTCTCCTAGAAAAATGCGCTTAGTAGCGGATTTAGTAAGAGGACAGAAAGTAGAAAAAGCTCTAAATATATTAAGATTCAGTTCAAAAGAAGCTTCTCGTAAATTAGAGAAATTACTTTTATCTGCAATCGCAAACTGGCAAGCTAAGAACAGTGAAGCTAATATAGAAGAAGCTGGTCTTATTGTACAGGAAGTTCGCGTTGATGGTGGAATGATGTTAAAAAGATTACGTCCTGCACCTCAAGGAAGAGCACACAGAATCAGAAAACGTTCTAATCACGTAACAATCGTATTAGGATCTAATAATAACACTCAAAGCAATTAATAAGCAGTATGGGACAAAAGACTAATCCAATCGGGAATCGCCTTGGCATTATTAGAGGATGGGACTCAAACTGGTATGGTGGAAATGACTACGGTGATAAAATCGCTGAAGATCACAAAATCAGAAAGTATATTCATGCTCGTTTATCGAAAGCTAGTGTATCAAAGGTAATCATTGAGAGAACTTTAAAACTTGTAACCGTTACTATCACTACTGCTAGACCTGGTATCATTATCGGAAAAGGTGGACAAGAGGTAGACAAGTTAAAAGAGGAATTGAAAAAGATTACTGATAAAGAAGTACAAATCAATATCTTTGAAATTAAGCGTCCAGAATTAGATGGGTACCTTGTGGCTGCAAGTATCGCTCGTCAAATTGAGAACAGAATTTCTTACCGTAGAGCAATCCGTATGGCTATCGCAGCTGCTATGAGAATGAATGCTGAAGGTATTAAAGTTCAAATCTCAGGTCGTTTAAACGGAGCTGAAATGGCACGTTCTGAAAACTTCAAAGAGGGACGTATTCCTTTATCTACTTTCAGAGCAGACATTGATTATGCATTAGCTGAAGCTCACACTACTTACGGTAGAATGGGAATCAAAGTGTGGATCATGAAAGGTGAAGTTTACGGTAAGAGAGATCTTTCTCCGTTAGCTGGTATGGATAAAAAACAATCTAAATCAGCAGGATCATCTAAAGGTAGACCAAACCAACGCAAAAGAAAGTAATTTTTAAACTGAAGAAAAATGTTACAGCCTAAAAGAACAAAATACCGTAAGGTACAGAAAGGTAAAATGAAAGGGATTGCTCAAAGAGGGCACGAACTTTCAAATGGAATGTTTGGAATTAAATCACTAGATTCTTCATTTATTACTTCTCGTCAAATTGAAGCAGCTCGTATCGCAGCTACTCGTTTCATGAAACGTGAAGGACAATTATGGATCAACATTTTCCCAGACAAACCTATCACAAAGAAACCTCTTGAAGTACGTATGGGTAAAGGTAAAGGTGCAGTAGAATATTGGGTTGCTGTGGTAAAACCTGGAAGAATTATGTTTGAAGTTGGTGGAGTGCCAATTTCAGTAGCTAAAGAAGCTTTACGCTTAGCTGCACAAAAACTTCCAGTAAAAACTAAATTTGTAATTGCTAGAGATTTCGAAGCATAATCTAATTTTATCATGAAACAATCAGAAATAGTAAATCTATCTGTAGCTGAATTACAAGATCAACTTGCAACGTTGACTACTACATACAATAATTTAACGTCTGCTCATGCAGTTTCTCCAATCGAGAATCCACTTCAAATCAGAGCTATGAGAAGAAGTATCGCAAGAGTTAAGACAGAATTAAGCAAAAGAGAGTTACAATAATTGTATTCTGCTGAAAGATGGAAAATAGAAAATTAAGAAAAGAGAGAATAGGTGTTGTTACTAGTAACAAAATGGAGAAATCTATCGTAGTTGCTGAAACAAGTAGAGTAAAACACCCATTATACGGAAAGTTCGTGTTGAAAACGAAGAAATACGTTGCACACGACGAAACAAATGACTGCAACATTGGAGATAAAGTTAGAATCATGGAGACTCGTCCACTTTCTAAATCAAAATGTTGGAGATTAGTTGAAATCATTGAAAGAGCGAAATAATTATGGTACAACAGGAATCTAGACTTAAAGTAGCAGATAACACGGGAGCAAAAGAAGTTTTGACTATCCGTGTATTAGGGGGAACGAAACGTCGTTACGCCTCTGTAGGTGATAAAATTGTAGTTACTATTAAAGATGCAACTCCTAACGGAAGCGTTAAAAAAGGAGCTGTTTCAACTGCAGTTGTTGTTCGTACCAAAAAAGAAGTGAGAAGAGCCGATGGATCTTATATCAGATTTGATGATAACGCATGTGTATTATTAAATGCTGCAGGTGAGATGAGAGGTACTCGTGTTTTTGGTCCAGTAGCGAGAGAACTTCGTGAAAAACAATTCATGAAAATTGTATCATTAGCACCAGAGGTGTTATAATTCTTTCAAAAGATGACTAAGCTAAAAGTAAAAACAGGAGATACTGTACGTGTTATTGCTGGAGACCATAAAGGTACTGAAGGTAAAATTGTACGAGTATTACGTGAGAAAAACAAAGCTATTGTTGAAGGGGTAAACATCATTTCTAAACATGTTAAGCCAAGTGCTTCTAACCCTCAAGGTGGAATTGTTAAAAAAGAAGCTCCAATTCACATCTCAAACTTAGTAGTATTAGATGCTAGTAATGTAGCAACTAAAATCGCTATCAAGAATGTAGATGGAAAAAATGTAAGAGTTTCTAAAAAATCAAATCAAGTATTATAGTTATGGCTTATATACCAAGACTTAAAGAAGAATATAAAAGCAGAGTAATCTCTGCTCTTACTGAGGAATTTGGTTACAAAAACGTTATGCAAGTTCCTAAACTTGAAAAAATCGTTGTTAGCCGTGGTGTAGGTGCTGCTGTATCTGATAAAAAATTAGTTGATTATGCCGTTGAGGAGTTAACTAAAATTACAGGTCAAAAAGCAGTTGCTACAATATCAAAAAAGGACGTTGCTTCTTTCAAATTGAGAAAAGGAATGCCAATTGGAGCTAAAGTGACTTTACGTGGTGAAAAAATGTATGAATTTTTAGACCGTTTAGTAACTTCAGCTTTACCACGAGTTAGAGATTTTTCAGGTATTAAATCTGACGGATTTGACGGAAGAGGAAATTATAACTTAGGAGTAACTGAGCAAATTATTTTCCCTGAAATCAATATTGATAAAGTAAACAAAATCGCTGGTTTTGATATCACTTTTGTAACATCTGCTCATACAGATAAAGAAGCGAAATCTTTACTTGCTGAATTAGGATTACCTTTTAAAAAGAATTAAGTATGGCTAAAGAATCAATGAAAGCCCGTGAGGTAAAAAGACAAGCATTAGTAGAAAAATATGCTGCTAAAAGAAAAGCTCTTTTAGAAGCAGGTGACTACGAAGGATTACAAAAATTACCTAAAAATGCTTCTCCAGTTCGTTTACACAATAGATGTAAGTTAACAGGAAGACCTAGAGGGTATATGCGTCAATTCGGTATTTCACGTGTTACTTTCCGTGAAATGGCTAACCAAGGATTGATACCTGGAGTTAAAAAGGCAAGTTGGTAATTAAGATTTAAAGGTAAAAACATGTATACAGATCCAATAGCAGATTATCTTACAAGAGTTAGAAATGCTGTGCGTGCGAACCACAAAGTGGTAGAGATACCAGCTTCTAACTTTAAAAAAGAAATCACGAAAATTTTATTCGATCAAGGATATATCTTAAGCTATAAATTTGATGATAGTACAATTCAAGGTACAATCAAAATAGCTTTAAAATATGATAAAGACACGAAAGAGTCTGTAATTAGAGATATCCAAAGAATTAGTAAACCAGGTTTGCGTAAATACGCTTCTGCAGCAGATCTTCCTAGAATCTTGAATGGTTTAGGAATCGCTATCGTTTCAACATCAAAAGGATTGATGACTGGGAAACAAGCGAAACAACTTAATGTTGGTGGAGAAGTAGTTTGTTACGTATACTAATTTAAAAAGACTAAGAGATGTCAAGAATAGGAAAAAGTCCAATAGCAATTCCTGCAGGTGTAACGGTAGACGTTAAAGATGGGGAAATCATTGTTAAAGGTAAATTAGGAGAACTTACTCAGAAATTCGATACAGTTAGTATTAAAGTTGAAGATAATCAAGTTATAGTTGAGCGCTCTTCTGATGCAAAAGAAGAAAGAGCTAAACACGGTTTATACCGTAGTTTAATTAACAACATGGTAACAGGTGTATCTGAAGGATTCACAATTGCTTTAGAGTTAGTAGGGGTAGGATACCGTGCTTCTAACCAAGGGCAAAAGTTGGATTTAGCTTTAGGATTTTCTCATAACATCATTATTGATGTAGCACCAGAAGTTTCAATCGAAACTATTTCTGAAAAAGGGAAAAACCCAATTTTAAAATTGACTTCATTTGATAAACAATTAGTAGGTCAAGTTGCAGCTAAAATCCGTTCATACCGTAAACCTGAGCCTTACAAAGGAAAAGGAATCAAGTTTGTGGGTGAAGAGTTAAGAAGAAAAGCAGGTAAATCAGCTTAAAAATTAAGACTATGTCATTAACAAAATCTGAAAGAAGACAACGTATAAAATTCAGAATTAGAAAGATCGTTAGCGGTTCTGCTGCTAAGCCAAGACTTTCTGTATTCAGAAGTAATAAAGAAATCTATGCTCAAATCATAGATGACGTGAATGGAGTAACTCTAGCTTCAGCATCTTCGAGAGAAGCTGGTGTAACAAGAGGAACCAATATTGAAACTGCTGCATCAGTTGGAAAACTAATTGCAGAGAAAGCTTTAAAAGCTGGTATAGAAATTGTATCTTTCGATAGAAATGGTTACTTATACCACGGACGTGTTAAATCATTAGCCGAAGGCGCTAGAGAAGCTGGATTAAAATTCTAATTAGTTATGTATCAAAATTATAAAAACGTAGAATTTGTGAAACCAAGTGGTCTTGATTTAAAAGACCGTTTGGTTAGTGTGAACCGTGTTACTAAAGTAACTAAAGGAGGACGCGCATTTGGGTTCTCTGCAGTAGTTGTAGTAGGTGACGAAAACGGTGTAGTGGGTCATGGTTTAGGTAAGTCTAAAGATGTTTCTGAGGCTATTGCTAAAGCAGTAGAAGACGCTAAGAAAAATTTAGTTAGAATTCCTCTAAACGGACACACAATTCCACACGAGCAAAAAGGAAAATTCAGTGGTGCTAGAGTCTTATTGATGCCTGCATCTTTAGGTACGGGAGTAATTGCTGGAGGTTCTGTGAGATCGGTTGTAGAAGCTGTAGGTATTACAGATTTATTATCTAAATCGCAAGGTTCTTCAAACCCACACAACGTGGTGAAAGCTACTTTCGATGCTTTATTACGCCTTAGAAGTGCTTCTACAGTTGCAAAACAAAGAGGAATTTCTTTAGAAAAAGTGTTTAAAGGTTAATTTGAAAGAAGTTATGTCAAAGATCAAAGTAAAACAAGTAAGAAGCCAAATTAATTGTCCTCTTTCACAAAAGAGAACATTAGAGGCTTTAGGACTTCGCAAGATGAACCAAGTAGTGGAACATGAAGCTACTAGTGCAATCTTGGGAATGGTAAATAAAGTTCAACACTTAGTTTCTGTAGAAGAAATTAAATAATTTTGTAAAGTATGAATTTAAGTAATTTACAGCCTGCAGAAGGTTCAGTACACAACCAAAACAAACGTCTTGGTCGTGGTGAAGGGTCTGGAAAAGGAGGAACTTCTACAAAAGGACATAAGGGAGCTAAATCACGTTCAGGATATTCTAAAAAACTAGGATTTGAAGGAGGGCAGATGCCACTTCAAAGACGTGTTCCTAAATTTGGTTTCAAAAATATTAACAGAGTAGAATACGATGTTATTAATTTAGAGAAGCTACAAACTTTAGTAGATAATGGAGTGATTACAGATACTGTAGATTTCGCTCTATTAGTTGACTTAGGATTAGCTTCTAAGAATAGTTTAGTTAAGGTTTTAGGACGTGGTGAGTTAAAAGCGAAATTAAAAGTTTCTGCTCACAAGTTTTCAGCGACTGCAGTAGAGGCAATCGAAGCAGCTGGTGGAGAAATCGTAACGTTATAAAATCTTAGTGAACAAGATGAAAAAGTTTTTTGAGACATTTGCCGGTATTTGGAAAATCGAAGAATTAAAGAACAAAATCTTTTTAACTTTAGGATTGTTACTTGTGTACCGTTTCGGTTCACAAGTAACCCTTCCAGGTATTGACGCAACAAAATTGCAAGCTTTAACAGAGCAAACTGATCAAGGTATTGGTTGGTTAATAAACGTGTTCACAGGTGGTGCTTTCGCACAAGCATCTGTATTCGCGTTAGGTATTATGCCTTATATTTCTGCTTCAATCGTAGTGCAGTTAATGGGAATCGCGGTTCCTTATTTGCAAAAACTACAAAACGATGGAGAGAGCGGTAGAAAGAAAATGAACCAAATTACAAGGTGGCTTACAATTGGGATTACCTTACTTCAAGGTCCTAGTTATATCTACAACTTGTATGTGCAATTGCCATCAGACGCATTTTTGCTAGGTTTCAATTCTTTCTCATTCTTGTTTTCTTCAGTAATTATACTAGTTACCGGAACTGTTTTTGCAATGTGGTTAGGTGAAAAAATTACTGATAAAGGTATTGGAAACGGTATTTCATTATTAATTATGATTGGGATTATTGCAAGACTACCAGTGTCTTTCATCCAAGAATTCCAGTCTAGAATAACAGATAATAATGGAGGCCTAATGATGGTGGTAATAGAAGTAATTTTATGGTTGTTAATCATTATTGCTTGTATCTATTTAACTCTTGCTGTAAGAAGAATTCCAGTTCAATATGCAAGAAGAAGTGCTTCTGGAACTTATGATCAATCCATGTTAGGTGGTAACCGCCAGTGGATTCCTTTAAAGCTAAATGCATCTGGAGTGATGCCGATTATTTTTGCGCAAGCAATAATGTTCGTACCAGCCGCAGTGGCAGGTTTGTCAACTTCAGATACTGCAAAATCTATTAGTAATACGTTTCACGATGTGTTCGGATGGCAGTATAATTTACTTTTTGCTTTTTTAATCATAATTTTTACGTACTTTTACACCGCAATTACAGTACCTACTAATAAAATGGCAGATGATTTAAAGAGAAGTGGTGGTTTTATACCAGGTGTTAAGCCAGGTTCAGAGACTGCAGACTTCTTAGATAAGATTATGTCATTAATCACTTTCCCTGGATCTCTGTTCCTTGCTGTTATAGCTATTTTTCCAGCTATTGTAGTAAGTGTATTAGGAGTTCAACAAGGGTGGGCGATGTTTTATGGTGGAACTTCACTATTAATCATGGTGAGTGTAGTAATAGACACTATGCAGCAGGTCAATGCTTATTTGTTAAACAAACAGTATGACAGCATGATGACTAGTGGTAAAAATAGAAGAGCAATAGCTTAGTTTTTATGGCAAAACAATCAGCAATAGAACAAGACGGGGCAATCATAGAAGCATTATCCAATGCAATGTTCCGTGTTGAATTAGAAAATGGACATGTTGTGATAGCTCATATCTCAGGTAAAATGCGTATGCACTATATTAAGTTGCTACCAGGAGACAGAGTTAAATTGGAAATGAGTCCATATGACTTAACCAAAGCAAGAATTACTTATAGATATTAAAGAGGCTATTAAAATGAAAGTAAGAGCATCAGTTAAAAAAAGAAGTGCCGAGTGCATTATAGTACGTAGAAAAGGTAGACTTTACGTTATTAATAAAAAGAATCCTAGATTTAATCAAAGACAAGGATAATTATGGCAAGAATCGCAGGGGTAGATATACCTAAACACAAAAGAGGAGTTATTGCTTTAACTTATATCTTCGGAATTGGTTCAAGTAGAGCTAAAGAAGTTCTTGAGAGAGCTCAAGTAAGTGAAGATAAAAAAGTTCAAGAGTGGAACGATGATGAAATCGGTGCTATTCGTGAAGCTGTAGGGCAATTCACTATCGAAGGAGAATTACGTTCTGAAATTTCATTAAACATCAAACGTTTAATGGATATCGGATGTTACAGAGGAATTCGTCATAGAACTGGTCTTCCATTAAGAGGACAAAGAACTAAGAATAACTCTAGAACTAGAAAAGGTAAAAGAAAAACTGTTGCTAACAAGAAAAAAGCAACTAAATAATAAGTAGTAATATGGCTAAAGCGAATACAAAAAAACGTAAAGTACTTGTTGAATCAACAGGTGAAGCTCATATTAATGCGACGTTTAACAATATCATCATTTCATTGACTAATAAAAAAGGTGAAGTGATCTCTTGGTCATCAGCAGGTAAAATGGGATTCAGAGGTTCTAAAAAGAACACTCCATATGCTGCTCAGATGGCTGCAGAAGATTGTGGTAAAGTTGCACTTGAGGCAGGACTTAAAAAAGTTAAGGTTTATGTAAAAGGACCTGGAAATGGTAGAGAATCTGCTATCCGTTCATTACATAACAACGGAATTGAAGTAACAGAGATCATCGATATTACTCCAATGCCACACAACGGATGTCGTCCTCCAAAGAGAAGAAGAGTTTAATTTTATAGTATAACACATAAGGTAGGATTAGATTATCGGAGGAAAGTGACCTGAATTCATAATCTCCTACCTTTTTTTAATTTTTTAGAAATGGCAAGATATACTGGTCCACAAACTAAAATCGCACGTAAGTTCGGCGAAGCTATTTTCGGAGATGACAAATCTTTTGAAAAAAGAAATTACCCTCCAGGGCAACATGGTTTAGCGAAAAAAAGAGGTAAGAAATCTGAGTACGCTATCCAGTTAATGGAAAAACAAAAAGCTAAATATACTTATGGTATTTTAGAAAAACAATTCCGTAACCTTTACAAAAAAGCTGCTGCAGCTCGTGGAGTAACAGGTGAGGTATTGATTCAATTATGTGAATCAAGATTAGATAACGTTGTTTACAGAATGGGTATTGCTCCTTCTAGACCAGCAGCGCGTCAAATTGTTTCTCACAGACATATTACTGTTAATGGAGAGGTAGTAAATATCCCTTCTTACCAATTAAAACCTGGTGATAAAGTTGCAGTTCGTGAAAAATCTAAATCTCTAGAAATCATTGAACGTTCGTTATCTAATTCTAGTACTGTTTATGAATGGATTACTTGGAATCCTGAAACTTTAGAAGGAAGCTTCGTAGCTACTCCTCAAAGACTTCAAGTTCCAGAAAACATCAAAGAACAGTTAATCGTAGAGTTGTACAACAAATAATAATTGACATTCAGTCGAAACAAATATGGCAATATTTAATTTTCAAAAGCCCGATAAAGTTATCATGATTGATTCGACCGATTTTAAAGGTAAATTCGAATTTAGACCTTTGGAACCGGGATATGGATTGACTATTGGTAATGCATTAAGAAGAGTTCTTCTTTCTTCCTTGGAAGGATATGCAATTACTTCAGTTCGCATAGAAGGCGTGGATCATGAGTTTTCTACTATAGCAGGTGTGGTTGAGGATGTAACAGAAATCATTCTTAATTTAAAACAGGTTCGTTTTAAACGTCAAATAGAAGAGGTAGATAGCGAAACTGTAAGTATTTCTTTCTCTGGTAAAGAACAATTGACAGCAGGTGATTTTCAAAAATACATCTCTAGCTTTCAAGTTCTAAACCCTGACTTAGTTATCTGTAATTTAGATAGTAATGTTACTATCAATATGGATTTAAGTATCGAAAAAGGTAGAGGATACGTGCCAGCTGAAGAAAATAGAAAGCCAAATGCACCAATCGGAACTATCTTTACAGATTCAATTTATACTCCAGTTAAGAACGTTAAGTATGCAATCGAAAACTATCGTGTTGAACAAAAAACTGACTACGAAAAGTTAGTTTTTGATATCGTAACAGATGGTTCGATTCACCCAAAAGATGCCTTAACGGAAGCAGCTAAAACATTGATTCATCATTTTATGCTGTTCTCTGACGAGAGAATTACTTTAGAGGCGGACGAGATCGCTCAAACTGAATCATATGATGAGGAATCATTACATATGAGACAGCTTCTAAAAACTAAATTGGTAGATTTAGATCTTTCAGTTCGAGCATTGAATTGTTTGAAAGCGGCTGAAGTAGATACATTAGGGGATTTAGTTTCTTTTAACAAAAACGACTTAATGAAATTCAGAAACTTTGGTAAAAAATCTTTATCAGAGTTGGAAGAATTAGTTGCAGTTAAAGGACTGAATTTTGGTATGGATCTATCAAAATACAAATTAGATAAAGAATAATCTAGACCTTTAAAGTCTAAATTCTAGAAAGAAATGAGACACGGAAAAAAAATTAATAAACTAGGTAGAAAAGCTGGTCATAGAAAATCTATGTTAGCTAATATGGCTTGTTCTTTAATCGAGCACAAGCGTATCAATACTACTGTAGCTAAAGCTAAAGCTTTACAACAATTTATTGAACCATTAGTGACTAAAGCTAAAACTGACGATACTCATAATCGTCGTGTAGTTTTCTCTTACATCAAACAAAAAGAAGCTGTTACTGAATTATTCAGAGAAGTAGCTCAAAAAGTTGGTGATCGTCCAGGTGGATATACTCGTATTATCAAATTAGGTAATCGTTTAGGAGATAACGCTGATATGGCTATGATTGAGTTCGTAGACTTCAACGAAATCTACAATGTTGCGAAGAAAGAAGCTAAAAAGAATACTCGTAGAGGTAAGAAAAAAGCTACTGAAGAAGTAACAACAGTTGAAACTTCAAATGAAGCAGAAACTAATGAATAATAATTTTACATTTTTTACTTGTAAAATTTCATAAATAAAAGGGACATTCTTTTAAAGGATGTCCCTTTTTTTATGTTTTTTTGTTTTAATTTTGTCCTATACTATACAACGAATAATAATGGAATATAATAAAAAAGAAAACGCCGTTATAGTACTAAGTGATGGTACTGTTTTTTATGGTAAATCTGTAGGTGTATCTGGTACTGCTTATGGGGAGATTTGCTTCAACACTGGTATGACTGGTTACCAAGAAGTTTTTACTGACCCTTCTTACTTTGGTCAAATTATGTTGGCTACTAGTCCACATATTGGGAACTATGGAGTAAATGTTGATGAAGTAGATTCGGATGGTATTAAGATTGCTGGTTTAGTATGTAAGAGTTTTAGTAATGTGAACTCTCGTGCTAATTCTTATTCAGACGTTTTATCTTATTTTAAGAAACACTCTTTAGTAGCTATTTGTGATGTGGATACAAGAGCATTAACTACTTACATTCGTGAGCATGGAGCTATGAATGCTATTATTTCAACGGATGGTACTAGCATAGAAGATCTTAAAAAGAAATTGAAAGAGATTCCTTCTATGGAAGGTTTAGAACTAGCTTCTAAAGTTTCCACTAAAGAAGCTTATACTTATGGTGATCCAGAGGCTCCTATTAAAGTAGCTGCTCTAGATTTTGGTATCAAAGCTAGTATTTTAAAATGCCTTGCTGAGCGTGGATGTTTCATTAAAGTATTTCCTTATAACACTAAGTATGCTGAGTTGTTGGATTTCAATCCTGATGGGTTCTTCTTATCTAATGGGCCTGGTGATCCTCTAGCTCTTGGTAAACTTGGAGTTTTAGATGTAGTTAAAGAAGTTATTGCTTCTAATAAACCAGTATTTGGAATTTGTCTAGGACATCAATTGATCGGATTATCTCAAGGAGTAAATACTTTCAAGATGTTTAGTGGACATAGAGGAGTAAACCACCCAGTAAAGAACTTATTAACTGGATTAGGTGAAATCACTTCTCAAAATCATGGGTTCGCTATTATCAAGGAGGATTTAGAAGATCACCCTACTTTAGAATTAACTCATGTTCATTTAAACGATGGTACAGTTGCAGGTATGCGTATGAAGGATAAGGATATCTTCTCGGTACAATACCACCCGGAAGCAAGTCCTGGACCTCATGACTCTCGTTATTTGTTTGATCAATTTGTAGAAAATATAAATAAAAGTAAAGTAGCTATTTAATAGCTACTTTTTTTTTGGCTTTTTATCTAAGTATTGAGTATTGGTTGTGAAATGTAAAGTTTTTTTGCTTTTAAATTTGTAGTTTTGCCTAACTAAATTTTAAAGACACAATTATAATATGAGTACAATCGTTAGTGTGCATGCACGTCAAATTTTAGACTCTAGAGGTAATCCAACTATAGAGGTAGATGTTATCACAGATGGTGGGTTTTTAGGTAGAGCAGCTGTTCCTTCAGGTGCTTCAACTGGAGAACATGAAGCTGTTGAATTAAGAGATGGTGGTAAAGCATTCTTAGGTAAAGGCGTTTTAAATGCTGTAGAGAATGTGAATACAATTATTGCTGAAAATATCGTTGGTGTAAGTGTTCTAGAGCAAAATGCAATCGATCAATTAATGATTGAATTAGATGGAACTGCAAATAAGAGCAATCTTGGTGCTAATGCTATTTTAGGTGTTTCTTTAGCAGTTGCTAAAGCGGCAGCGGCTGAGTTAGGTTTACCACTATACCGTTATGTAGGTGGTGTATCTGCTAATACTTTGCCAGTACCTATGATGAATATTATAAATGGAGGTTCACACTCTGATGCTCCTATCGCATTTCAAGAGTTTATGATTATGCCTGTTAAAGCAGAGAGTTTTTCTCAAGCTTTACAAATGGGTACGGAGATCTTCCATAGTCTTAAAAATGTTTTACATGCACGTGGTTTAAGTACTGCAGTAGGGGATGAAGGTGGTTTCGCTCCAACTTTAGATGGAACTGAAGATGCTTTAGATTGTATTAAGCTTGCAGTAGAAAATGCTGGGTATAGTTTTGGTGATCAAATTATGGTTGCTTTAGACTGTGCAGCTTCTGAATTCTATGTTGATGGCAAATACGACTATAGTAAATTTGAAGGACCACAAGGAAAGGTTCGTACTTCAGAAGAGCAAGCAGATTATCTTGCAGAACTTTGTACAAAATACCCAATTATTTCTATTGAAGATGGTATGTATGAAGATGACTGGGCTGGTTGGAAATATTTAACGGATAAAATTGGTGAAACTGTACAGTTAGTAGGAGATGATTTATTTGTTACTAATGTAGAACGTTTAGAAAGAGGAGTTACTGAAGGTATTGGTAATTCAATTTTAATCAAGGTAAATCAAATTGGTACTTTAACAGAAACTATCGCTGCAGTTAATATGGCTAAAAATGCTGGATTCACTTCAGTTATGTCTCACCGTTCGGGTGAAACAGAGGATAGTACGATTGCTGACCTTGCTGTAGCACTTAATTGTGGACAGATAAAAACAGGTTCTGCATCTCGTTCAGACCGTATGGCAAAGTATAATCAACTATTACGTATAGAAGAAGAGCTTGGTTTTGTAGCTTATTATCCTCAAGATAAAGCTTTTAAGATTAAGTAAAAATATTTTACAAAAATTTAGCCCTCCATTTTGAGAGGGCTTTATTTTTTTATAAGTATTTTATATATTTTATTGAGAAAATGATAATTTTGGGCATCGTTGTTTTTTATTCAAATATTTTGAATGTAAAAGGTTTGTATATATGATTAATATTGGCCTAGCAAGGTGTTTTTAACTTGTAGGTATGTATATTATTTCATATCTTTCCTACTGAGAAATGCTAAAGATTAAAGCATTGCAAATATTGAAAAGAAATAATAAAAATATAAAATAATTACAATATGTCTAAAACAGCTTATATAGAGATAGACGGACAACGACATGAATTTCCTGTGTTAGTTGGAACGGAAAATGAAGTAGCTATTGATATTCTTAAGCTTCGCGCTTTAACAGGAGCTATTACTTACGATCCAGGATACAAAAATTCAGGTTCATGCCAAAGTGCAATTACTTACTTAGATGGTGAAGAAGGAATTTTACGTTATAGAGGATATTCTATTGAAGATTTAGCAGCAAATTCTAATTTCTTAGAAGTAGCTTACCTAATTATCTTTGGAGAGTTACCTACTAAAGAAGAATTAGCGCAATTCGAAACAGATATTCGCAAGTATACACTAGTGAATGAGGAAATGCGTAAGATAATCGAAGGATTCCCTAGAACAGCTCACCCAATGGGAGTGTTGGCATCTTTAACTAGCGCCCTTACTGCCTTTAATCCTAAAGTAGTAGATGCAGATTGCAAAAAGTCTTTATACGATGCTGTTTGTAAGACAATGGGTAAATTCCTAGTTATTGCAACTTGGACCTACCGTAAAGCTAAAGGGTATCCTTTAAACTATTATAATAATACAGAGAGCTATGTAGATAACTTCTTACAATTAATGTTCTCTTTACCAACTGAACCTTATGAAATAGATCCAGTTGTTAAAAATGCTGTAGATAAATTATTTATCTTACATGCAGATCATGAGCAAAACTGTTCTACTTCTACTGTTCGTATGGTAGGTTCGTCTCATGCTGGTTTATTTGCTTCTATTTCTGCTGGAGTTTCTGCTCTATGGGGACCTTTACATGGTGGAGCAAACCAAGCTGTATTAGAAATGTTAGAAGATATCCAAAAAGATGGAGGAGATGTGGATAAATACATTGCTAAAGCTAAAGACAAAGATGATCCTTTCCGTTTAATGGGATTCGGACACAGAGTATACAAAAACTTCGATCCACGTGCTAGAATTATTAAGAAAGCTGCAGATGAAGTTTTAGGTAAATTAGGAGTAGATGACCCAGTTTTAGAAATTGCTAAGAAATTAGAAGTTGCTGCGTTAAAAGATCCTTATTTCGTACAAAGACATCTTTACCCTAATGTAGATTTTTACTCAGGAATTATCTATAGAGCATTAGGAATACCTACAGAGATGTTTACTGTAATGTTTGCTATTGGTCGTCTTCCAGGGTGGATTGCACAATGGAAAGAAATGCGTATTAATAAAGAACCAATTGGACGTCCTAGACAAATCTATATTGGGGAGACATTAAGAGAATATGTTCCAGTAGATCAAAGAAAATAATTAGATTTTCGCTATATTTATAAAGAGTCTTTTTTTAAAGACTCTTTTTTTTTTGCCCAAAAAGCTAAGAGGGGTTTTCTTATATTTGTAAAAAACTATTTATGTTAGATTTAAATGTTGTAGACGAAACAAGTAGATTGCGGGCTGTGGTCCTTGGCACTGCTGTCAGTAATGGACCCACCCCTAGTATAGAAGATGCTTATGATCCTAAATCATTAGAGCATATCTTAAATGGAACATATCCTACGGAAAAGGATATGATTCAAGAAATGGATACTTTAGAGAGCCTTTTTTTAAAGTATGAAATCGATGTGTATCGACCTAGTATAATTGAAGATTATAATCAAATCTTCTCAAGAGATATAGGTTTTGTTATTGAAGATAAATTCATCAAGGCAAATGTTTTGCCAGAAAGGTCTCGAGAACTAGGAGCCTTAGAGCATATATTAGATAAAATAAACCCTAACAATATTATATCAGCACCAGAGCAAGTTCATTTCGAAGGTGGCGATGTAATGTTATGGGGAGATCATATTTTTATCGGTACCTATAAAAGACCCGACTATGCAGATTTTATAACTGCTCGCACCAATGCCCTAGGTGTAGACTTTATAAAAGAATTGTTTCCCAATAAAACCATAAGTAGTTTTGATCTTGTAAAATCAAAGACTAACGCAAAAGAAAATGCCCTGCATTTGGATTGTTGCTTTCAACCTGTTGGGACAGACAAGGCAATTATTCATAAAGAGGGTTTTTATGATCCAAAAGAATATGCCTTTTTAGTAGAGCTATTTGGTATGGATAATTTATTCCACATTAGTAAGCAGGAAATGTATGATATGAATTCCAATGTTTTTTCTATTGATAAGAATGTTGTTGTTTCAGAAAAGAGTTTCTCCCGTTTAAATAATTGGTTAGCCGAACAGGGCTTTATAGTAGAGGCAGTACCTTATGGGGAAATTGCAAAGCAAGAAGGGCTTCTACGTTGTACTACACTTCCTTTAATTAGAGATAAATAAAATATATATTATGCAGATAACAAATTCTATTTTAATGATAAGACCTGTTGCTTTTCGTATGAATGAGCAAACAGCAGTAAATAACTATTACCAACGTGTCCTAGATAATTTAAGTCCTGAGACAGTAAATGCTAAAGCTCAAGAGGAGTTCGATGCATTTGTGGAAAAATTACAAGGAGTTGGTGTAGATGTAACAGTTGTACAGGATACAAAATCTCCAGACACACCAGATAGTATCTTCCCTAATAACTGGATTTCTTTTCACGATTCTGGCGAAGTGATTTTATATCCAATGTTTGCTGAGAACCGTCGTTTGGAAAGAAGAGAGGATATCTTAGACTTACTTGAGGAAAAAGGTTTTGAAATCTCGGATATTTGGGATTATACCTCTGCAGAGGAAGATGAGTTATTTTTAGAAGGCACAGGTAGCTTATTAATTGATAGAGTAAATAATAAAGTTTATTGTGCCTTATCACAGCGTGCAGATGAGGATCTAGTTATTGAGTTCTGTGAAGAGTTTGAAATGGATCCAGTTATATTTGAAGCATTTCATACTGTAGATGGTCAAAGAAAGAATATTTATCACACCAATGTGATGATGTGTTTAGCAGATGATTTCGCTATTATCTGTGCTGATGCTATTGATGATAAGCAAGAAAAGAAGATTGTTTTGAATCACTTGAAAGAAAGCAAGAAGGAAATTATTACTATTTCTGAAGATCAGGTGAATAATTTTGCCGGTAATATGTTACAAGTTCTAGGTGATCAAGGTAAAAAATATCTTGTGATGTCTACTCAGGCTTACAATAGTCTGACAAAGGATCAAATCGATGCAATTGAAAAACATTGTTCTATCTTACATAGTAGTTTAGATACTATAGAAGCATGTGGAGGAGGAAGTGCTCGTTGCATGATGGCAGAAATTTTTCTACCAAGGGTGTAAATTAAAAAAAATACTAAAGCGAAGTTCAAAACTTCGCTTTTTTTTAGGGAATATTTATTATTTAAACTCATTTTAAATAATAAATATTCTTATATTTGCATCATTAAAAAAAATAGGTTCAAACTAAAAATATTTAAATGAAACGCAAGTCACTATTTGTACTTGGTTTATGTTACTTTCTAAGTATGGGTATTTATGCTCAAGATACTATAAGTTCACCGCAACATAAATTAGAGGAGATTGTTATTACCGGACAATATAATCCCCAGTCTATCAATAAGGCTGTAAATAATGTAACGGTATTAAATAGACAACGTATCGAAAACTTGGGTGCAGTTACACTTGCTGATGCATTAAATCAGGTTATGAATATTTCTATTTTACCTAATGCTAGTACAGGACGTTCAAGTATTAAGATGTTCGGATTAGACGGTCAGTACTTTACTATATTGATAGATAATGTACCCATGATTAGTGATGAAGGTTTTGGAAATAATACTGACCTTACTCAAATTAACTTAGATGACGTTGCTCAGATCGAGATTGTAGAAGGATCTATGGGAGTAGACTATGGAGCTAACGCTGTTACAGGAATAATCAATATTATTACTAAGAAAAATAATATAAATGACTGGAATGTTAGTGCGTTTGTACAAGAAGAAACAGTTGGTAAGGAATATAATTTAAAAGATAAAGGTAAACATATACAAGGTTTAACCATGGGGCATAATATTAACGATAATATTTATGCTAGTGTAAGCTATACTCACAGTGATTTTAAAGGATGGTATGACCAAAGAAAAGGTTTTACTTATTATGGAGATGAGGATAGACGCGGTCATGAATGGTTACCGAAAAATCAAAATAACTTAAAAGCTTTTATTAATTATCACAAAGGATCTTACCGTGTGTTTTATAAGTTTGAGTATTTTGATGAACGTATGAAAAATTACGGAAAACTTTTTGACTTAAATGAAGACCCTTTATTTGAAACCACCGATCCTATTGCTTTAGATCAAAAAATAAATACCAAAAGGTGGTCAAATGTTTTAAATACTTCTGGGCATATTAAAGATTTGATGTTTTTTGATTTGTCTTTCTCTTATCAAAAACAAGAGAAAAACAATGAAAGTTATCGTTATAGAATCAAATATGATGAAAAGTTTGATTCTTCTAATGTAAAAACAGAAAGTAGAGAAGTCTTTTTCTCAAGAGGTACTTTTAGTGAATTCATTAAATGGGATAATGCAAAGTTCCAGGTAGGATATGAGTTTACAAATAGTAAAGGATATTCTATTATGTCTCAGAATTTAGGGGAAAAGCCAGAAAACCATACTTTAGGAAGTTATGATTTTTATGCTTCTTCCGAGATTAATGTTCTGCCTCGTTTTATGGTTAGGCCTGGTTATCGTTTAATGACTTCAAATACGTTTAAAAACGAACATGCTTTAAGTTTAGTATTGAAATATGTTCTTAAAAGCGGTTATGAAATTCGCGCAACTTTAGGTACTTCTCCAAGACTTCCTAACTACGAAGAGATGTATACTTATTTTGTGGATGTTAATCATGATTTACAAGGGAACCCAGATTTAACACCGGAGAAAGGAAAGACGTTCTTTTTAAATTTGAAAAAAGATATTGAAATAAACGAAGACTTAGAGGTAAGTACAAGTTTATCAGGACGCTATTTACAAGTAAATGATAAAATTGATTTAGTTCAAATGTATGAGCCAAGTGGTTTAAAGTTTAAATACATGAATGTGGATCGTTACCGTAATATTGGAGTAACTTTCTTGAATCAAGTTAGCTGGAAAAATCTAGATTTTGGTGTAGGTTTTACCATGTCAGGATCAGCTCAGCAAATGTTTGAAGCCCCAACCGATACAGATAAATACCTTTATACTCCTGAGGTTACTGCCAATGTTAGTTACAAATTACCTAATTGGAATACTTCTTTGTCTTTATATTATAAATATAATGGAGCAGAATACAAGTATGTAATGGAGTCAGATATGTTTGGTGATTATTATTATAAAGGAAAACAAGATAGTTATTCTTGGTTAGACTTTAGTATAAGACAACCGTTTTTGGATAGAAAACTTACCGCTACTTTTGGTGTTAGAAATATTTTCAATGTTATTAATTTGAAAACAACAGCAAATGCCGCTACAGCGCACGAACCTGGTTCAACTGTAATGCCTATTGCTTATGGACGTAGTTTTTTTCTGAAAGTACAGTATAATTTAGGTTTTTAAAATAAATAGTATGAAGAATATTTTAAAAGTTTTACTTTTAGTTTGCGTTTTTATCACAGTGGGATCTTGTCAAAAAGACTCTACATCTGGAAATAACGAGCAAAGAGAGTTTATTGTTGCCTTTAAAGAGCAATCTATTCCATATGGAGAAATTACACAACCAACTAGCATACCTTTACTTTTTTCACACAATGCTTTAGAGGATGGAAGTGTGGAAGTAAGAGTAACTACACAACAGGCTATATTTGGGGAAGATTTTAGTACTATTCCAACTATTAATCAAAGCAATTTATTGACTATACCTTTTGCAAAGGGAGATAATAGCGTTGATTTTATTTTTGAAAATTTAAAAGTTAGTGATCCCAATAGTGATAGAGCAGTTACTTTTACCATTGAGAAGATTAATTATTCAAGCGCGACTCCTGTTATTAGAGGATTTAGTGTTTTGACAATTAGTTATAATGCCTCTTTAGGTGGTGTGCTTGCTCCTAATTTAGGTGGTCCTAATGAGAAAAATCAAGTATATGTAGATTTAGCAGATCGTGCAATGTATCCTGTAAGAAGGGATTCTTGGGATTTAGCTTTTTTTAGTGATGGACCTGAATTTGTGGTTAAGCTAAATGGATCTGTTTATATGGCAGCTGGAGTTATAAATGTTAGCTCCATGACAGAAGTTATATCAGATAATATGCTAAAAAGTTTACAGGAAGATATTCGTATTGGTACTTTTGATCCGTATAATATTGCTTACATTGATAACCCTAGTGGTAACTTAAATCAGACAGCTATTTCTGCGGTGGATGTTATAGATAGAAATAACCGCGTATATCTTGTGAATTTAGGTAATGAAATTGGAAGTGATCAAGGTGTGATCCCAGGATCTGTAAACGTGGCTGGTCAGCCTAGAGGATGGATGAAGATTCGCGTACTTATACGAGATAATGCTTACCTATTACAATATAGCAAACCACAAGAGGTTGTTTATAAAGAGGTGAGTATTCCAAAAAGAACAGGGTTTAATTTCAACTTTTTTAGTTTCAATACACAAAGCATTGTAAATGTAGAGCCAAGTAAAGATAAATGGGATTTGAACTTCACTGTCTTTACAAATACAGTTGATCAAAACGGTGCTCCTATGGGGTCTTATGGTTTTTCTGATTTTATTGTACAAAATCGTTATGCTAATGTGCAGGCATACATGGTTAGAATTCCCGAAGGTGAAAAGACATTTTATAAAGATTTCACTTTAGATCAAATAGATCCAGCTAATTTTAGTTATGATTTACGAATTATAGGAGATACTTGGAGAGATGTAAGTGTAGAGAGAGTTGTTTATAAAGATGTTTTTTATGTATTAAAAGATTCTCAAAGCAATTATTATAAATTTAGAATGTTAAGTTTTTCCGATGAAAAAGGAAATAGGGGGTATCCTAGGTTTGAATACTCCTTACTGTATTAGAAAATAAGTATTATATATAGGTATAAAAGCTCTAAGTGAAACTTAGGGCTTTTTTTTTTATGTTTTTTCTCCCTTAGCTGGGTTTGTTAATATTGTGTTTAAGGTTAGTGTCTTTTGGGTTTTAAATATTATATTAATAAACTGATATTATTTTATTATGAAACAAAAGATAGGTTATTCATTTCTAGATACAGCTACTATTGGTCAAAATCGCACTATAAAGGAAACTTTTAATAATGTTTTGAAAACAGCTCAAGAAGCGGAAAATCTTGGCTATACAAGATTTTGGTTAGCAGAACACCATAATATGGCAAATATTGCTAGTAGTGCAACTTCTGTGTTAATTGGTTATGTTGCTCAAGGAACATCTAGGATTAGGGTTGGTTCTGGTGGAATTATGCTTCCGAATCATTCTAGTTTAGTTATTGCTGAGCAATTTGGAACTTTAGAAGCTTTATATCCAGGGCGTATTGACTTAGGTTTAGGTCGTGCTCCAGGGACAGATCAGTTAACTGCCATGGCTCTTCGTAGAAACACCACTTTACAACCTAATGGTTTTATAGATCAAATTAAGGAATTAGAGAGCTTTTTTAAAAATACCGATCCAAGTGCAACAGTTAGGGCTTTTCCTGGAGAAGGGGCTAAAGTAGATATGTGGATACTAGGGTCTAGTACAGATAGTGCTTATCTTGCAGCTGAATTAGGGTTGCCTTACGCTTTTGCGAGTCATTTTGCTCCAAATCAATTGCAATTGGCTGCAAAAATTTACCGCAAAAATTTTAAACCAAGTGAATATTTAAACCAACCGTATTTTATAGCTTGTGTCAATGCTATTGTTGCAGATGATTCAGATAAGGCCAATATTTTAGCAACCTCTTTTTATAAAATGTTTTTAGGTATTATAAGGAATGATCGTAAACCATTACAAGAACCAGTTTTTTCTATGCAGGGAATATGGAGTGAAATTGAAAGAGATTATGTTTTAGATATGACAGCTTGCTCCTTTATAGGTAGTAAAGAGGAATTGCTTCCTGAGGTGCAAAGATTCTGTGATATTCTAGAAGTGGACGAGTTAATGATTCACTCTCCTATATATGATATAAAAGCTAAACAGCAAAGTATCGAGTTATTTAGTGAATTAATGCAAAATGTTGAAAAAAACTTTTAAGTTTAATCTATTGTTCTTGAGTAGTTTGTCTATTGTGTGTAATAGTTTTTAGAAAAAAAGCCTGTATAAAGTTTGGAAGTAAACAATAAGTTTCTACTTTTGCACCCGCATTAAGCAAGACGATCTTATACAAAAAGAAGTAAAGTTACCTTTTAAAAACATTAAAGAAATTTTAAGAAAAATAAATTT